>JAOUEA010000125.1 GCA_029858935.1 Actinomycetota bacterium | reverse complement strand
ATCGCACGAGCAGGACGATGTCGTTGCCCACGGTCACTCGCACGCCCTTTCCGATCGGCAGGTCGTCGAGGGCCGCCGCCGCCGTCCATCCGTCGCCCGGCATCCGATCAGACCGGGGTTCCGGCCCAGCGCTCGGCCCACGAGCCGAGCTCGTCCATCACCTTCGTCAGGTCGCGGCCCCGTTCCGTGAGGTGGTACTCGATCAGCACCGGCGTGGAGGGAGTGACCTCTCGACTCACGATGCCCTCGTGCTCGAGCTCCTTCAGACGCTCGCTGAGCAGGCCGTCGGAGATGTGTGGGATCGTGGCCCTCAGGTCGCCGAATCGCGTCGATCCCGTCTGCAAGGCGCGCACGACCTGCGGGTTCCAACGTTTGCCGATCAGCTCGGCGGCTCGCTGGAAGTGCTCACAGATCGGTGCTTCCTCGGTCACGGCTTCCTCTCCCGTCGCGGCGTCCTACGCTGCCTGTCGGCCCTCTCGGATCCTGCTGCTTTCTCAGCATACAAGTAACTTGGGAATAGAGAGTAACTCCGGGGTGGTTAGTATGGGCATCGGACCGCCGCGAGGGGTGGTGGTCATGCACAGGAGGACGCACATGTCCCAGGCAGTTCGAGAGATCGACGGCATCTCCATCCCGCCGGCAGGCAAGTACGAGCTCGACATCAGCCACACTCAGGTGGGATTCGTCTCGCGACACATGCTCACGAAGGTCCGTGGCCGCTTCACGGATTTCGAGGGCACGATCGTGGTCGGCGACACGCCCGAGTCCTCGAGCGTCGAGGTCGAGGTCAAGACCGCGAGCGTGGAGTCGAACTTCGAGCAGCGTGACAACCACCTGAAGAGCGCGGACTTCTTCGAGACCGACGAGTACCCGGTGATGTCGTTCCACTCGACCGCGGTGCGTCACATCGGCGGCTCGAGCTTCGAGCTCGACGGCGAGCTCACGATCCGCGACATCACCAAGCCCATCACGCTGAAGGGCGAGTTCCTCGGGTGGGGCAAGGACCCCTACGACAACACGTTCTTCGCAGCCGAGGCGAAGACGACCGTGGAGCGCGAGGACTGGGATCTGACCTGGAATGTCGCCGTGGAGACCGGCGGTCTTCTGGTGAGCAAGACGGTCGACATCGTGATCGATCTCGAGGCTCGGTTGGTCGGCTGACCGAAGTCTCGCGAGATGCGCGTGGAAGGCCGGCCCTAGGGCCGGCCTTCTTCATGGGAGCGTGCGGACGCCGCTTGCGCCGGCCTCGTACCAAGCCAGCTCGAACAGCCGGTCGTAGGCGACCACGATGTCGCCGCAGACCCAGAAGTCAGCGCTGCGTCCATCGTCGAGCGCCGTGAACGTCCAGCGGGTGGCCGCGAACCTCCCCGACGGTGTGGTGACGACGGCTGTTTCGTGCATCTCGAAGCGATGACGAACCCGCCTGGGTTCAAGGGTGAGTGGCGCCAATCGCACGACGTCGATCTCGCTCGTGCCTGCGAGCCGCTTCGTGGTGATGAGGCTGGTGGCCGGCGTGTAGTAGTTCACGTGCGTCTCGGTGCCGTACTCGATCTCGACCGGCGCGCCGTCGCGGAATCCGCTCAGCGCCTCGTCCCGTGGTTCGAGCAGCAGCTGGTGATCTCCGGTGTCGATGCGTATGCGCGCGACGCGCCAGTCGTTGTCGACGGCCACGTCGACGATTTCGTGATGCGGCGACGGAACGGTCGTGTCGACGTCGCTGAAGTAGCGCCAGCCCATGGGACCGGGGGCGCACCGGAAGCTCTCGGTGCCGACCGGGGCTCCGTCGTCGCCCAGCACCGTGTACCGACCCTGAGGCATGTGTCGCCACGGTACCCGACCGCAGCAGCGGCCGGCGCACGATGCTCGTGGCCGCGGTAGGGTCCGACGATGCCGACCGAGACCCCCCCAGCTGCGCACGAGACCGAGAAGGAGCGCATCGACCGGGAGCTGATCGAGTTCCTCAACGAGGTGCGCGTCGTGCTGCCCGGGGTACAGGTCTTGTTCGCCTTCCTGCTGACCTTGCCGTTCACGGGGAAGTTCGCAGAGATCACGGGTGGGGAGCGCGTGGCGTACACGATCGCTTTCTTCTCGACGACGCTCGCCGCGGTGCTCATGATCACACCCTCGGCGTTCCATCGGCTGCGGTTCCGTAAGGGCGACAAGGAGGCGATCCTCCGCATGTCGAGTCGACTGATCCTGGCGGGCATCGCCTTCCTCGGAATCGCGATCGTCTCGGTCGTGTGGCTGGTCACCGAGCTGGTCTTCTCCTCCTCGACGGCGAACGTAGTCGGTCCCATCACCGCGCTCGTGATCGTCTCGCTGTGGCTGGCACTGCCGCTCAGCCGCCGCTTCTCCGAGGGGAGGTGAGTCCCGTGCTCGTCGCCGTCTGTCAGATGCGATCCGGCGACGACGTCGAGGCGAACCTCGAACTCGCCGAGCGGTTGCTCACCGACGCGGCCGAGGGCGGGGCGGAGCTGGCAGCCCTGCCCGAGTATCTGGACTACATGGGCCCGAGCTCGGGCCGTCACGACGTTGCCGCCCCCGTTCCCGGACCGGTGACCGACCGACTCGGCGCTCTGGCACGCGCCCGGTCGATGTGGGTGCTTGCCGGCGGGATACTCGAAGCCGCCGATGCCCGCGTGCACGACACGTCGGTGCTGCTCGACCCGGGCGGTGAGGTGGTCGCGACGTACCGGAAGATCCACCTCTTCGACGTCGCGTTGCCCGACCAGCCACCGATCCGCGAGTCCGACTCGATCACCCCCGGCGACGCGTTCGTCACGCACGTGGTGGGCCAGGCGCGGCTGGGTCTGTCGATCTGCTACGACGTGCGGTTCCCGGAGCTCTATCGGGGACTCATGGCGCAGGGGGCCGACGTACTCTGCGTGCCGGCCCAGTTCCAGCACACCACCGGCCGCGACCACTGGCATACGTTGCTGCGAGCCCGCGCGATCGAGAACCAAGCGTTCGTGGTCGCGCCTGGGCAATGGGGTCCGTTCGGCGATCCCGCCCACGCGAGGCGTTCATTCGGGCATTCGCTCATCGTCGATCCGTGGGGACACGTGCTCGTCGAGGCGCCCGAGGAGGGGGACGGCGTCTGGCTCGCCAACCTCGACCTCGGGGCGCAGCGCGCGCTGCGGCGATCGTTCCCGGTGCTGCAGCACCGCCGGCTGGGCATCACCTGCTGATCCTCTGTCACCTTCGGTCCTGGCCGATTCAGACCGTTCTTGACCGGAAACGTTCGGATGGGCTAGCGTTCCCGCGTGGATCCTGTGCTCGAGGCTGGGCTGCGGGCGGTGCCCGCCTGGGGCGGCCGGGATCTGGAGATCACGCCCATCGACGCCGGCATCACGAACCGCAACTTCCGCGTCGACGTCGGTGACGAAGCGTTCGTCCTGCGCCTTTCGGGACGCGACACAGACCTGTTGGGCATCGACCGCCATGCCGAGGTACAGGCCGCTCGCGCGGCAGCGGCGGCCGGAGTCGGTCCCGACGTGGTCGCGTTCCTGCCCGACCACGAGACGCTCGTGACCCGGTTCGTGCCGGGCAGTCCGATCTCCGAGGACGACCTCCAGCGCCCCGAGGTCTTGGCGCTCGTGGCGAGTTCGGTCCGCACGATCCACGGGCTGGAGCCGATCCCGTCGTCGTTCCCGGTCTTCCGCATCGTCGAGGACTACAGGCGGGTGGCCGACGACCGAGGTGTCCCCGCTCCTGCGGCCTACCACGATGCGCTCGCGGTGGCGTCGATCATCGAGGACGCACTCGCGGTCGATCCCACTCCGGCCGTGACGTGTCACAACGACCTGCTGAACGCGAACTTCCTGCGCGATGGCGACCACGTGTGGATCGTCGACTACGAATATGCGGGCATGGGAGATCGGTTCTTCGATCTCGGGAACCTCGCGGTCAACAACTCATTGAGTGACGCGGCGCAGGAATCGCTCCTCCTCACCTACCTGCACGATGTGAGCGATCGCGACCGAGCGCATCTCGCCTTGATGCGGATCATGTCCGATTTCCGCGAAGCGATGTGGGGCGTCGTCCAGCAGGCGATCTCGACGCTCGACGTGGACTACGTGGACTACGCGAACCGGCATCTCGACCGCCTGATGCGTTCGGCTTCCGATGAGAGGTTCCGCGATTGGATCGAAGCGGCCAAGGGAGGCTGACATGGATGGGTACCGCGCGATCGTGGTCGGTGGCGGTGTCGGCGGAGCTTCGATCGCCTACCACTTGACCGAGCTCGGGTGGAGCGAGGTGCTGCTGCTCGATCGGGACGAGCTGACGAGCGGGTCGACGTTCCACTCCGCGGGACTCGTGGGCCAACTCCGATCGAGCGTGTCGCTCACGCGGATGATGATGCACGGGACCGATCTGTACCGGCGCCTGGCCGACGAGACCGGCGTCGACCCCGGATGGCATGAGGTCGGATCGCTGCGCCTGGCCGCGTCGACCGAACGCATGGAGGAGCTGACCCGTTTGACGGGCTGGAGCCAGACGTTCGGACTTCCCTTGGAGTTGGTCTCCGTCGAGCGGGCTCACGAGATGTTCCCGCTGTTCGATCCCGCAGGTGTCGAGGGAGCGGTGTTCTTGCCGACCGACGGCTGGCTCGATCCAACCGGGCTCACCCTCGCCTTGGCGGCCGGCGCGAAAGCGCGCGGCGCCGAGGTTCGCACGCACGCTCGGGTCACCGACATCGACGTGCGCGACGGAAGGGTGCGTGGCGTGGTCACCGAGGAGCACGGCCCGATCGCCGCCGACGTGGTGGTCAATGCCGGCGGCATGTTCGCCAACCAGATCGCGCGGATGGCCGGCGTGGAGGTGCCGGTCGTGCCCTTCGCGCACCAGTACATGCTCACCGCGCCGATCGAGGGCGTCGAGCCGTCGTTCCCGACCCTGCGAGACCCCGATCGTCTCGTCTATTTCCGACAGGAAGCCGGTGGCACGCTCCACGTCGGCGGCTACGAGCGGAACCCGGCGCCCTGGGCGGTGGCCGACGGCCCGCCGCCCGACTTCAACAACAAGCTGCTCCCCGAGGACTGGCCTCGGTTCGAGGAGCTGGCCCAAGGCGCGTCCTCGCTCGTTCCCGCCCTTCATGACGCGGAGGTCGTGAAGATGATCAACGGCCCCGAAGCCTTCACGCCCGACGGAGAGTTCATCCTGGGTGAGTCCGACGTGCGCGGGTTCTTCGTGGCCGCGGGCTTCTGTGCGCACGGGATCGCGGGCGCGGGCGGCATCGGCAAGGTGATCGCCGACTGGATCGTGAACGGTGAACCCGAGTGGGACCTCTGGAAGATGGACGTGCGCCGCTTCGGTCCCCAGTACCGCTCCCGCGACTACGCGCTCGCGCGAGCCCATGAGGTCTACGCGACCTACTACGACATCCACTACCCCGGCGAGGAACGCCAGGCGGGACGTCCGCTCAAGACCGCGCCGACCTACGCGCGGCTCGCCGAGCTCGGCGCCGAGTTCGGGGAGAAGTCCGGGTGGGAGCGCGTGAACTGGTTCCGCTCGAACGAAGATCCCTCGTACGAGGCTCGCCGCCCCAGGGGATGGGCCGGCGAGCATTGGTCGAGCGCGATCTGCGCGGAACACCTCGCATGTCGGGAGCGGGTGGCTCTGTTCGACGAGTCGAGTTTCGCGAAGATCGAGGTCACCGGTGCGGGCGCCGCGGCGTTCCTGCAGCGGCTCTGTGCCAATGACGTCGATCGATCGGTTGGCTCGGTCGTCTACACGCAGATGCTGAACCGCAGGGGTGGGATCGAGTGCGATCTGACGGTGACACGCCAGGCAGGTGATCGATTCCTCCTGGTCTCGGGTACTGCGTTCGGCAATCACGACATCGGGTGGATCCGCAAGCAGCTGGCTGACGGAGGCGACGCCGACGTCTCGGTGCGAGACGTGACGGCCTCGCTGGCCTGCTTCGGCCTGTGGGGGCCACGGGCACGCGACGTGCTCGGGTCGGTGACCTCCACCGATCTGTCGAACGACGCGTTCCCGTACATGACGGCGCAGCCTGTCGTGGCCGGTCATGTGCCCTGCTGGGCGCTGCGCGTCACCTACGTGGGGGAACTCGGATGGGAGCTCTACCCGTCGGTGGAATTCGGGGTGAGCCTGTTCGACACGCTCATCGCGGCCGGCGAGCCCCACGGCCTCATGCCGGCCGGGTACCGAGCGATCGATTCGCTCCGCCTTGAGAAGGGCTACCTCGCCTGGGGCAGCGACATCACTCCTGAGGAACATCCGTTCGAGGCAGGGCTCGGTTTCGCGGTGCGCATGGACAGCCCTGGCTTCGTCGGGGAGGCCGCACTGCAGCGCATCGGGGCCGAGGGGTTCTCGAGGCGTCTCGCGTGCGCGCTCCTCGACGATCCGAACGCGATGGTGCTCGGCAACGAGCCCGTGTTCCACGACGGCGATGTCGTCGCCCGCGTGACGTCGGGCGGCATCGGCTACGCGATCGGCTCGAGCATCGCGCTCACCTATCTCCCGGGCCACCTGGCCGCCGAAGGAACGCCGCTGTCGATCGAGGTGTTCGGGGAGCGCGTTCCCGCATCGGTGGTATCGGCGCCGCTGTGGGATCGAGCGGGGGAGCGGATCCGGGCGTGACAGCCGAAGGACCTTCCGAACGAGCGCCGGGCGAGACGGTCGTGTCGACGATCCGCCACGGACTCACCGAGCTGAACCGGGACCAACGGGTCGGCGGGCGTCTCGACGTTCCCCTGCTGGAAGAGGGCCGGGAACAGGCCCGTCAGGCCGGGGCCGTGTTCACCAGCCG
>JAOUEA010000124.1 GCA_029858935.1 Actinomycetota bacterium | reverse complement strand
GTTGCAGGTTCTCGTCCACCGACATGTCGGCGAACAACCGCCGGTTCTCGGGCACCATCGAGATACCGCGGCGGACGATCTCCGACGTGGGAAGACCCGAGATCGGTTCGCCGGCGAAGATCACCTCGCCTTCGGATGGGGTCACGTACCCGAGGATCGTCTTCAGGGTCGTGCTCTTGCCGCTGGCGTTGCCTCCCAGCAGGCACACCATCTCACCGGGGAAGATCTCCATGTTCGCCTCACGCAGCACTGCTACCAGCCCGTAGTGCGTCGAGACGTTGCGCAGCTCGAGGATCGGCGTGCGCTCGCTCGTGTCGCTCATCCGAGTTCCTCGTGCCGCTTGCCGAGGTAGGCCTCGATCACCTGCTCGTCGTTGGCGACCTCTTCATAGGTTCCCTCGGCGATCTTCCGGCCGTAGTCGCACGCGACCACGCGATCGGACACGCCCTTGACGACCCGCATGTCGTGCTCGATGACGAGCACCGTGAGTGAGAGTTCGTCGCGCATGCGGACGATGTGGTCACGCAGCTCGAGCGTCTCCTTGGGATTCATGCCCGCCGTCGGTTCGTCGAGGAGCATCATCACGGGATCGGTAGCGAGCGCCCTGGCCATCTCGAGCCGCCGTCGATTGGCATAGGACAACGCGAACGCAGGCTGGTCCTGACGGTAGCCGGCGAGGCGCTTGCCGAAGAACCCGAGGCATTCCTCGGCCCGCTGCCTGATCACCGCTTCCTCGCGCCGCACCCGAGGCGTACGCGCGATCGAACCGAAGACGCCCGCCTTGCTCCGGCTGTGCTGCCCGACCATCGCGTTCTCGAGCACCGACATGTTCGGGAACAGGTGCACGTTCTGGAACGTCCGGGCGATCCCCGCCTTGGTGATGCGGTTGGGCGACAGGCCCACGATCGACTGGCCCCGCAGCCGCACGTCGCCCTCGTCGGGCGGGTAGAGACCGGTGATGACGTTGAACACGGTGGACTTCCCCGCGCCGTTCGGGCCGATGATCGAGACGATCTCGCCGTCGCCCACCGAGAAGGACAGGTCGTTGAGGGCGCTCAATCCGCCGAAACGCTTGGTGACACCGTCGACCTCGAGGAGGGCCGGACTCATCCCGCTCCCTCGCCGAGCGGACTGATGCCCGGGGCCACGTGTTCGTCCGCTGCGATGTCGCCGGCCCACTTGTCCTGTTCTCGATCCTCCTCGTGCAGCTCGCGGCTGCGCCGGACGTTGGGCACGAGCCCCTGTGGACGGAGAAGCATCACGGCCACGAGGGCTGCGCCGTAGGCCAGCAGCCGGTACTCCTCGAACTCGCGGAGCAAGCCCGGCAAGCCAACGAGCACGAGCGAGCCTGTGATCACCCCGGGAAGGCTGCCGATGCCCCCCAAGATCACGATACCGAGCACTTGGATCGAGACCAGCACGGTGAAGCTCGCCGGCGTGAGTGAGCCGATCTTCACGGCGAACAGGGCGCCGCCGACCGAGCCGATCGCCCCGCCCATCGCGAACGCCAGGAGCTTGTACGACGTCGTGCTCACACCCATGGCGTCGGCCACCTGCTCGTCTTCGCGCAGCGCCGTCCACGCCCGTCCGATGCGCGAGTTCGCCAGGCGCCACGACACGAACAGGGCCAGCGCGACGAACGCGAATGCCAGGTAGTAGAAGTGCTTCGGATCGCGGAACCCGAAGTTGCCGATGGCCGCGTTCGTGATGTCGCGCATGCCCTGCGGGCCGCCGACGAGCGGCGTGAGCCAGGGGCTCGTGACGAGCACCACGATCATCTCGCCGAGCCCCAAGGTCACCAGCGCGAGGTAGTCCCCGCGCAGTCGCAGCACGGGAGCGCCGATCAGCACGCCCGCGAACGCCGCGATGGCGACGACAACCGGGATCGCCACGTAGAAGTTGAGATCGAGCGCGATCACAGGGGCGCTGGAGCCGACGAAGGTGTTCAGCGTGGCGCCCGTGAGGAGCGCGAGCGAGTAGGCACCGAGCGTGAAGAAGAACACGTACCCGAGGTCGAGCAGGCCCGCGTATCCGACCACGATGTTCAGTCCGATGCCCAGGAGCGCGAACACCATGATCGTGCCGAGCACCTCGGAGATGACCGATCCCACGACGTGCGGCGCGACGAACACCACGGCGAGTCCGACCAGCAGCAGCAGCGCGTTGACCGGCGTGAGCCTCGGGCCGCCGCCGTCGCTGCTGGGGCGGATCGAGACCGCCCGGCGCATCGCAGCGCCCCGGTGCTGCTTCAACACCGAGGCGCCGGCGGCCAGCGCGGCGACGATGATCGCCCCCGGCCACGTCAAACCGCGGGTCACCTTGCTGTACAGCCAGTCGCGCTCCACGTCGAGCTGGTCGAGCGCGATCGGGATGATCCGCTGGAGGAACCCGAACAGCAGGGTGACCCAGACCGCGGTCCCGAGCGGTCGCCGCGCTGCGTCCGGCAACACCCGGTAGGAAGCGCCCGCGGTGCCCGAGATCGTGGAGATGGCGACGAGGATCGCCGCCGCCACGAGCACGGGGCGGCCCCGCAGCAGGAAGTCCATCAAGACCGGCGAGATATTGAGGAAGATGGCCCGGACCCGCTCCACACCGAACACGTCGACGAACACCACGAACGCGGCGAAGACCACGCCCGCCGAGGCACCGGTGACCGCGCCGACCATCGCGGCCCGAGCCCGGGTCGCCTCGATCACCTGGCCGGCCTCGATGCGCGGCGTAGTCGCGACGTAGCCGGCCAGCAGTGGCGGCAGCACGAGCATCAGGCCCGCGAACGTGACCTGTTCCCCGATCAGGTTCAGGTTCGTGAAATCGCCGATCAGGCCGACCGCCGCCAGGAAGATCGTCACGACTCCGGCGATGGCCCCGATGCGCACCTCGGCCCGCATCAGACCTTCTCCGCCTCACCCGAGCCGAGCAGGCCTCCCGGTCGGAACACCAGCACGAGGATCAGGATCAGGAACACGAACGCGTCTTTCAACGAGAACGGGCTCGGGATGCCGAACCCCGTGAGCAGCAGGGGCGGCCCCATCGCCTGCAGCAGGCCGAGCACGAATCCGCCGAGGGCCGCGCCGCCGATGCTGCCGATGCCGCCGAGCACGGCCGCGGTGAACGCGGCGATCCCCGGCTTGAACCCCATCGTGAACTGCACCTGCTCGAACGTGAGCGCGAACAGCACCCCGGCGATGCCGGCCAGGATGCCACCCACCACGAACGTGATCACGACGATGCGATCGACGTCGATGCCCATGAGACTCGCGATCTCACTGTCTTCGGCGACCGCGCGCATCGATCGACCGGTGCGGCTCCGGTTCACGAACGCCTGCAGGACGAGCATCGCCACGATCGCGGTGATGAACACGAGCAGCTGCACCTTCGACACCTTGATGCCGAAGAGCTCGATCGAGCCGCGGAGGATGTCGGGAAGCGGGTACCCGCGCGGCTGGGCCCCGAAGAAGCCCCTGAACGCGTTCTGCAAGAACAGCGACGCCCCGATCGCGGTGATCAGCGGCACGAGTCGCGGGGCGTTTCGGAGCGGCCGGTATGCGATGCGTTCGAGCAACACCGCCACGAGCGTGGACGCCGCGATGGAGACGACGAACAGGATCAACAGCGCGGTGTAGGGCTGGTTGTTCAGGAACCCGCTCTCCAGGTAGGCGTCGGCGAAGAAGAACGAGATGAAGGACCCCGCCATGAAGACCTCGCCGTGAGCGAAGTTGATCATGCGCAGAATGCCGTACACGAGCGTGTAGCCGAGGGCGATCAGGGCGAGGATCGCGCCCTGGCCGAGTCCGTTGACGACCTGGTCGACCCAGAAGTCGCCGGAGTACCGCTCGGCTTGGGGCAACGTGAGGGTCTTGAAAGCCCCCACGACCACGACGAACGAGATCGTCGCGCCGAGGATCCCGAGGATGATCTTCCGCCACGGGAGTGTCGCGAAACCACTCAGTTGTGTGTCGACCGCTCGCGCGGGCCCGGAACTCGCCACGCTTCGCCCGCCCCCCACTCATAGATGGGCCCCCGGGCGACCGCTCTCGCGGCCGCCCGGGGGTACCCGTCGTTCTTCGTTCGGGACTACGCGACGTCGTCCAACGACTTCGTGTCGCTGTACACCGGGTCGTCGGGCTTGGCCCCACCTTCGACGGGCCAGTTCGGGCCCTCGAAGATGCCGATGGTCACGTCGGTGGCACAGTCACCCAATTCGGTGCAGGTGATGATGCCGGTCATGCCCTCGTAGCCCGAGGTGGCGAACACCGCATCACGCAAGGCCGTCCGGCCGATCGACAGCGATCCGTCGTCGTTCTCGACGGCGACCTGCTCGATCGCGTCGAACAACACGTTGGCTGCATCGAATGCGTGCGCGTGGAACACCGAGGTCGGGTCGCCGTACTGGTCCTTGTATGCGGGGATGAACTCGTTCGAGTAGAAGTCCCCCTCCTGGAACACGGTGACGTCCGGACCCGACACGAACACGCCGTCGACGGCGTCGCCGGCGAGCTTGAGCGTGTCGCTGCTCAGGCAGCCGTCGGACGCCATGAGCGTCACGTCAGGCATGATGTCGGCAGCCTGCTTGAGGATCAGCGAGCACGCCGCCACGAACACCGGCGCGTAGAGCACATCGGGGTTGCCTTCGGCGATCGAACGCAGCAGTGGCTTGAAGTCCGTGTCCTCGGAATTGATCTGCTCTTGCACCGACACGGTGCCGCCACCGGCTTCGAAGTTGACGGCTGCGGCCGCGGTGAGGCCCTGCGTGTACGGGCTCTCGTCGTGGATCGTCGCCATGGTGGTCGCGCCCTGCTCGTTCAGCGCGAACTCGGCCACGATCGCACCTTGGATGCGGTCGTTGTGGGCCGTGCGCGCGTAGAACGGCTGGTGGGCTTCCTCACCCGTCAGCGCGGGGTTCGTGTTCGACGGCGAGAACAGCAAGATGCCTTTCTCCGACGTCACGGTGTCGGCGACGCCCAATGCGGCACTCGAGCAGCTCGTGCCGATGACCGCCACGATCGACGGGTCTGCGGCGAGCGCGGTCGCGCCTGCCTGCCCACCCTCGGCCGAACAGAGGTCGTCCTCGTGGGTCCACTTGATGTCGTGACCCAGCAGCTGCCCCGGCGTGGCGTCGAAGGTGCCATCGAGGTAGTCGGCCGCCAGCTCGGCTCCGTGCTGACTGTCGAGGCCGAGCGTGGCGTCAGCTCCGGAGATCACCAGCAAGGTGCCGATGTTGATCGGCTCGCCTGCCGCGATCTCGACGGTGCCGAACTCGTCGGACGTCGTATCGGTGCCTCCGCCACCACCGGAACCGCCACCGCTGTCATCGTTGGAACATGCGCTCGCCACGAGGGCGAGCACGGCTACGGTGGCCACCACCGTCAGCCAGGATCGACGCTTCATCGGGCCCCCTTCCCACTTCATGGTTTCGAGTCGGGTGTTTGCTATCACATCCCGCACCTCGAGGCCAATCGCTCCATCGGACCAGCCTGCTCGTGCATACGTTCCCCGCCCCCTCCAGGGATGCCTCGGCGAGGGGTGCGCCGAGACGAAATGCTCACCCGCCGGGAATCGACGCGCGGAGGGCTCGCGCGAGCTCGAGCATGCCGCCGCGGTCGCCGGCGACCAGCAACGCCATCAGGGCGCTGCCCACGATCACGCCGTCGGAGTACGCGGCCGACTCCGCGGCCTGCTCCGGGGTCCCGATGCCGACGCCGACCAACAAGGGGAGGTCCGTGACGGGCCGCAACGCGTCCACCAACCCCCTCGCGGTGGTGCCGAGCTCTTCGCGAGCCCCCGTCACGCCGTACGAGGCGACGCAGTAGACGAACCCGTGGGCGGCGGCGCCGATCGCCGCCAACCGATCGGCGCCGGCCCCAGGAGCGGCGAGCAGGACCGCGTCGAGGCCCCGGGCTGCGCAGGCGGCATCGAAGATCCCGGCCTCGTCGACCGGCAGGTCGGGCACGATCATGCCACTGACCCCTGCGGACACTGCGTCGTCGAGGAAGCCGTCGATGCCTCGGCGGAGCACGGGGTTCACGTAGGTCATCACCGCCACAGGGATCGGGAGCGCCGACTCCCGGATCGTGTCGAGCACGTCTGCGGGACGGGCGCCCGCGGCCAGGGCAGCCGACGATGCCTCCTGGATCACGCCGCCGTCCATCACCGGATCGGAGTGGGGAACACCGACCTCGATCGCATCGGCCCCGGCTTCGGCGATCGCCCTGAGCAGGGCGGCGTCGACACCGGGGAACCCCCCTGTCACGTACGGCACGAAGGCCTTGCCGCCGCCCTCTCGCCGGCGCCGGAGGGATTCTTCGAGCGCCCCCATCAGGCGCGAAGCCCCAGTGCGGTCAGCACGGTGTCGAGATCCTTGTCGCCGCGTCCGGACAGGCACACGAGCACCCGGGTCCCCGCGGGCAACGGACGGTGCATGAGCCAGCCGATGACATGCGACGGTTCCAGCGCCGGCAGGATGCCCTCCGTGCGGGCCAACGCCTGGAACCCTTCGAGTGCGTCGTCATCGGTCGCGCTCACGTACTCGGCGAGCCCGGCATCGTGCAGCCACGAGTGCTCCGGACCCACCCCCGGGTAGTCGAGGCCCGCCGAGATGGAATGGGTCTGCACGATCTGGCCGTCGGGGTCCTGGAGCAAGTAGGTCATCGCTCCGTGCAGCACGCCCGGTTGTCCCTGCGTGATCGACGAGCAGTGCTCCCCAAGGTTCATGCCCCGGCCGCCGGCCTCGACGCCGATCAGCCGCACCCCGGGGGCACCGACGAACGCGGTGAACATGCCGATCGCGTTGGAACCGCCACCGACGCAGGCAGCGACGACCTCAGGGTCAGGGCCACCCGATCGTTC
>JAOUEA010000123.1 GCA_029858935.1 Actinomycetota bacterium | reverse complement strand
GCTCGCTGCTCACTTCGAGCACACGGTGGCCGTCACCGAGGACGGTCCCGAGGTGCTCACGGCCCGCACCTGAGGCGGTTCATGGACGTTCCCGTCGGCGGGCGCCTATACTGACTGTTCGCCCCTCCCGGAGGCTGCGGTCGCGCGTCCCGGGCCAGGGCGAACCCGTTCGAGAGGGAACAGCTGGAGCGTGCCGAAGAAAGACGCGATCGAGGTCGAGGGGACGGTCATCGAGCCGTTGCCCAACGCAATGTTCCGGGTGGAACTCGAGAATGGACACAAGGTGTTGGCCCACATCTCGGGGAAGATGCGCATGCACTACATCCGCATCCTTCCGGGGGACCGGGTCCTGGTGGAACTCTCGCCCTACGACCTCACCAGAGGCCGTGTGGTGTACCGGTACAAGTAGGGAGAACCGAGCCGATGAAGGTCAGGCCCAGCGTCAAGAAGATGTGCGATCGTTGCCGCGTGATCCGGCGCCGGGGCAAGATCCTGGTCATCTGCTCGAACCCGCGGCACAAGCAGCGACAAGGCTGAGGCCGTCCTCGAGACGGCGACGGAAGGATCGGGAGGGAGCATCGTATGGCTCGCATCGCAGGCGTCGACCTTCCGCGTGACAAACGGCTCGATGTCGCGCTGACCTACATCTACGGGATCGGCACCTCGGGTGGCAGGGCGATCGTGACCGGCGCCGACGTCGACGGGGCCACGAAGGTTCGCGACCTCTCCGAAGACGAAGTGCTGAAGATCAGGGCCTACATCGACGCGAACTTCAAGGTCGAGGGAGACCTTCGCCGCGAGGTCGCGCAGGACATCAAGCGGAAGATCGAGATCGGGTGCTATCAGGGCGTACGTCACCGCCGCGCGTTGCCGGTGCGGGGCCAGCGTACGCACACGAACGCCCGCACCCGTAAGGGGCCCAAGAAGGCGATCGCCGGCAAGAAGAAGGCGACCAAGAAGTAACCGAGCATCGAGCCGGACCGCGAGGAGCTGCCCACGTATGGCGAAGCCGAAAGCCAAGAAGACCAAGCGCCGCGAGAAGAAGAACGTCGTGCACGGTCAGGCCCACATCAAGTCGACGTTCAACAACACCATCGTCACCATCACGGATCTGCAGGGCAACACGGTGTCGTGGGCGAGCGCCGGCAACGTGGGGTTCAAGGGCTCGCGCAAGTCGACGCCGTTCGCGGCGCAGCTCGCGGCCGAGAAGGCCGCGCGCGCAGCCCAGGAACACGGACTGCAGAAGGTCGACGTCTACGTCAAGGGCCCGGGCTCGGGCCGCGAGACCGCGATCCGATCGCTGGCCGCCGCCGGGCTCGAAGTGACCGGCATCCAGGATGTGACGCCGGTGCCCTACAACGGGTGCCGGCCGCGCAAGCGCCGCCGCGTCTGACGCGCGCGGCATCCCGTCGTCCGCATCGTGGCGACGGGAGCACACCGACGTGGGGTAGGAATGGATGATCCCCCGCTGAAGGAGGGAACCACCGTATGTTCATCGTCGCGAGACCACAGATCTCGGAAGAGGTCGTTTCGCCCACCCGTTCGCGGTTCGCGATCGAGCCGCTCGAGCCGGGGTTCGGCTACACCGTCGGCAACTCTCTGCGCCGCACGCTGCTCTCGTCGATCCCCGGTGCCGCCGTCTCGTCGGTGCGCATCGAGGGCGTGCTGCACGAGTTCTCGACGATCCCCAAAGTGACCGAGGACGTCACCGACATCATCCTGAACCTCAAGGAGCTGGTTGCCCGCTCGGAGCTCGAGGAGCCGACCACCGTTTACCTGAAGGCCAAGGGGCCGGCAGAGGTGACCGCCGGTGACATCGCACCCCCGGCGGGTGTGGAGATACTCAACCCCGATCTGCACGTGGCCACGCTCGGCAAGGGCGCCAGCCTCGAGATGGAGATGACCGTCGAGCGAGGGGTCGGCTACCGCATGGCCGACAAGAACAAGAAGCCTCGCGACCCGATCGGCGTGATCCCCGTGGACTCGATCTTCTCGCCGGTGCGCAAGGTGAGTTACTCGGTCGAGAACACTCGAGTCGAGCAGATGACCGACCGGGACCGCCTCATCCTCGACGTCGAGACCGATGGATCGATCACGCCTCGAGAAGCGGTGGCCTCGGCAGGCGGCACGCTGATGGAACTCGTGACACTGTTCGGCGAACTCGCAGAGGCAGCGAGCGTCACCGTGGGACCGGCCGAGGACGACGAGGTGCCGGGCGACTACGCGATCACGATCGAGGAGCTGAACCTGTCGGTCCGCTCCTACAACTGCCTGAAGCGCGAGGGCATCAACGCGGTCGGCGACGTGGTGCTCAAGAGCGAGTCCGAGCTGATGGACATCCGGAACTTCGGGCAGAAATCGATCGACGAGGTCAAGGCCAAGCTCGAGGAGCTGGGCCTCGGACTGCGGGAGGAGTAACCGGTGCCCAAGCCCAAGAAGGGCCCCCGTCTCGGATCGAACCCCGGGCACCAGCGCCTGCTGCTCTCGACGCTGGCTGCCCAGCTGTTCACGCATGAGGCGATCGACACCACCGAGGCCAAGGCCAAGGCGCTTCGTCCGTACGCCGAGCGGCTCATCACCAAGGCGAAGAAGGGTGATCTAGCGGCGCGTCGAGACGTGCTCAAAGACATCCCGGACCGCGACGTCGTCGCGCGTCTGTTCCATGAGATCGGCCCGCGGTTCGAGGAGCGGAACGGAGGCTACACGCGCATCCTGAAGCTCGGCCCTCGCAAGGGTGACGCCGCGCCGATGGCACGCATCGAGCTGGTGGAGCGCGGCGACTGACGACCGGCACCACGACGATCGACCACGCGACGGGCCGGGGCGTCGAGCCCCGGCCTCACGCGTTGGGCATGCGGTCGGCTACTCGACGGTGAAATCGGTTCGCATCCCCTCGGTGTAGTGCGCCTCGAGCGTACCGTCGGGCTCCTCCTGCAGGATGTTGCAGATGAGCACGTACGCACCGGCGTCGAGGTCGACCGTCAGTGACTGCGTGTCGTCGACGGCGATGTCTTCGATCTCGTCGACGACCTCCATGCCCTCGCCGTCCTCGAGCACAGCGCCGTCATCGCCGGTCGGCAGTCCCGTCGCTCCGAGATCCGTCTTGATGACGACGAACTCGTGGACGTCGTCTGGGCCGGTGTTCGACACATCGAAGGTGATCGATCCGGCAGGGACCGAGGCGGGGTCGGCGGACACGGCGAACTCCTGCAGACCCACCGTGACCGTCGTCGCACCTGCGGCAGCGCCGGTGGTGTCGCCACCACCCTCGTCGTTGCTGCTACAGCCAGGAAGCAGCACGATCGCGACCGACACCGCAAGCGCGACCGCGTTGCGTAGCAGCCATTTCCGAGGACTCATGAGCCCTCCTCTCTCGACCCGGACCGGGCCGTTCATCGATAGCCTCCGCCCGAACACCCCGCACGCGAACCCGCCGTCCAGCCCTGCGCGTGCATGACCTTCGGCAGGGGACCGCTCATACTAGCCCGCGTGCATCCTCGGACGCTCCGACTGCTGCTGGCCTACGACGGCACGGGGTTCCGGGGGTGGGCGGCTCAGCGAGATCGATCGACCCGAACGGTCGAGCGCGAGGTCGCCGAGGCCATCGAGAACGTCGTCAACGAGCCGGTGAAGCTCTCGGTCGCGGGCCGAACCGACGCCGGGGTGCATGCGCGGGGACAGGTCGCGTCGTTCGTGACGGGGTCGTCTCGGGAGACATCGTCGATCCGCGACGCGGTGAACGGCCGGCTGGCCCCCGAGGTCGTGGTGTCGTCGGTGACGCAGGCTCCAGCCGGGTTCGACGCTCGATTCTCCGCGACCGCTCGGGAGTACCGGTATCGGATCGACCTCGGCGAGGTGCCCGATCCGTTCACCGCCGCGTTCGTTTGGCATCGCCCCGGCGCCCCCGACGTCCGCGCGATGCGCCAGGCGGCGAGGGCGGTGCAAGGGGAACGGGATTTCAGGTCGTTCTGTCGTCACCCGGGGGCCGGCAGGTCGACGATCCGCGATCTGCAGCGGCTCAGCGTGTGGCATGCCGGCGACCGGCTCGAGCTCGCGTTCCGCGCGAACGCGTTCCTGCATCAGATGGTTCGAGCCCTCACGGGTATGGTGCTCGCGGTCGGCGAGGGGAAGGTCGATCCGGGCGACGTTCCGGCGATGCTCGCGGCTCGCGACCGCGCCGCGGTTCCCCAGATCGCGCCGCCGCACGGTCTGACGCTGGAGCGGGTCATGTACGGGCGGAACCCGCGTCTGCACCCGCGTGAGCTTTGACGGGTGTGCGCCTGCGCGGGTAGTCTGTTGCGTCGGCCGGGAGGCTTCCTGGCCGATCTCCACGTCTATGAAGACCTACTCTCCGAAGCCTGAGCACATCGAACGTCGCTGGTACGTCATCGACGCCGGCGACAAGGTGCTGGGCCGAGTCGCGTCGGAAGCCGCGGCGCTGTTGCGTGGCAAGCACAAGCCGATCTTCGCACCGCATATGGACACCGGCGATCACGTGATCGTGATCAATGCCGACAAGGTCGTGTTGACAGGCGGCAAGGAGACCAAGAAGTTCGCCTATCGCCACTCGGGTTATCCGGGGGGGATCACGGCGACCCGGTACGACGATCTGATGCGAACCCGGCCGGTGTTCGCGGTCGAGAAGGCCATCAAGGGCATGCTTCCGAAGAACCGGCTGGGTCGCTCGATGAGCCGCAAGCTGCATGTCGTGGGCGGCGCGGAGCATCCGCACGCCGCGCAGCAGCCGGTTGCCTACACGTTGGGCGAGCCTCCGATGTGGGAAGGGCTGCCCGCCCCGTACCCTGCCGTCGGGTCCGAAGCCCGGTCTCGCGCGACCGGCCGCCAGGCCGACACCGAGTCGAGCGGACCCACGGCCACGAAGCCGGCTGTGGAGCCCACCGCGTCGAAGCCTGCGGCTGCGAAGAAGCCTGCGGCTGCGAAGAAGCCTGCGGCGAAGAAGACCACGGCGAAGAAGACCACCGCGAAGAAGACCACAGCGAAGAAGACCACAGCGAAGAAGACCACAGCGAAGAAGACCACAGCGAAGAAGACCACCGCGAAGAAGCAGCCGGCGGCCACGAAGGCTTCCGCGAAGCAGCCCGCCGATGGTGCACCGTCCGAAGCGGGCCAGACCGAGGAGTGAGCACGTGGCTGCGACCCCAGTGAAGATCACGACCGGCCGTCGCAAGGAGGCCGTCGCGCGCGTACGCCTCGTGCCCGGCACGGGCGAGTTCGACATCGATGGCCGTTCGCTCGAGGAGTATTTCCCCACCCGCGTTCACCGCATGGTGGCCGTGTCGCCGCTCAAGCTCTCCGGCCATGAGAAGGACTTCGATGTGATCGCCACGATCCGAGGCGGCGGCGTCAGCGGACAGGCGGGTGCCATCCGCCTCGGCATCGCCCGCGCGCTGATCGAACTCGAGCCGGAGCTACGCGCTCAGATGAAGGCCGAGGGGTTCCTGACGCGCGATGCCCGCGAGAAGGAACGTCGCAAGTACGGGCTCAAGAAGGCTCGCAAGGCGCCCCAGTACTCCAAGCGTTGAGTTCGGGCCGGCCGGCAGCCTGCCCCCGCCTCAGATGCCCGCCGACTGCTCGTCGAAGTCGTCGTCGAGCGCGTAGGCGCCTGAGCTGACCGCTTCCACGATCTCGCGTGCCGTGTCTTCGTCCTCGGCGGGAACCCAGACGTAGACAGGGCCCGCGCGGTAGGGGCCCTCACCCTCTCCCTTGAGCATGGCGGAGACACCCTCGGCTTCGAGACGCCCACGCATCATCTCGCAGGCCACGGTGTCGGCGCTGGCGAACACCCGGATGAGTCGATCGTCCATGCCCCATCCTGACACGGACGCGCCCAGACGGTGGCCGTTCTCGGATGAGCGCGGATCGGCGCGTTCCCCGCACAACAGATTGACGTTCGTCGATGGATCTGGCACTCTCATGACGAGACATCGATGAACGTCGATGTAGCGCGACGTCGGAAGGGAACGGTCCGTGGCCATCAGGCAGATCGAGATCGAGGCCCCGGCACAGTGCTGCGTGCCGATCGCACTCGACGACATGACATCCGACGAGGCGGCCGCCACCGCATCGCTGTTCAAGGCGCTCGGCGATCCGCACCGGGTACGCATCGTCAATCTGCTTGCGACGGCGCGTGAGGCGGTCTGCGTCTGCGACCTGACAGAGTTCCTGAGCCTCTCCCAACCGACCGTGAGCCATCACATGCGGAAGCTGGTCGATGCGGGGCTGCTCACCCGTGAGCAGCGTGGGGTCTGGGCCTACTACTCGCTCCGGAGCGACGTGATGCGTCGCCTCTCAGGGGTACTTCGATTCGAGGAAGGGGACAGCTGATGCACGAGCCGGCGAACGGGCTGCGGGACGAGGTGCGCGATCGCTATGCGGCGGCCGCTACCGTCGTGACGAAGGGTCTCGCCGCGGCCGACGATGGCGCCGATACCGTGAGCTGCTGCGAGGGGTGCGCTCCCGAGGACGGACTCGGCGTCACGCTGTACGACGCAACCACGCGGGCCGATCTGCCCGATGCCGCCGTGCTCGCGAGCTTGGGATGTGGGAACCCGACCGCGGTCGCCGACCTTCGAGACGGCGAGACGGTCCTGGATCTCGGGTCGGGTGGCGGCATCGACGTGCTCCTGTCTGCGAAGCGTGTCGGCCCGTCGGGCACGGCGTACGGACTCGACATGACCGGGGAGATGCTCGAACTCGCGAGAGCCAACGCGGAAGCGGCCGGTGCCGACAACGTCGAGTTCCTCCAGGGGTTCATCGAGGCGATCCCTCTGCCGGACGCCAGCGTCGACGTCGTCATCTCGAACTGCGTGATCAATCTGTCGACCGACAAACCGCGGGTCATCGACGAGATGTTCCGCGTGTTGCGATGGGGG
>JAOUEA010000122.1 GCA_029858935.1 Actinomycetota bacterium | reverse complement strand
GTGCCGCCCGCGCAGCAGCCACCGGATCGAGACGAACGCCCCGAGACCGACCAGCGCCATCGGGGCAGCCGAGGCGTTCATGAACCGGTAGTAGGGAATGGCGGCGCCGGTCAGTACGGTCGCCGCACCCGCGAACGCCACGAGCCACCAGATCGAAACCTGATCCTCGGTGCGAGCGGGCTCCCGCGTGCGTTTGGACATCAGCACCGTCGAGACGATCGCGATGATGATGAACGGCACGATCACGACCGGCTGCAACGACGTGACCCATTCCACGAGCCGATCGGTGAAGAACTTCGCGGTGTACGGCGGGGGCAGCGCCGCCTCCGCGAGGCTCGCGGGCTTCCCCCAGATGCCGATCACCCACGTCGCGAGTCCCGCGATCATGCCGAAGCCCACCGACATCAGCAGCGGGCCGTCGGCCCTGAGCGCCGCTCCGAACGAGAACCGGCTCGTGAGGAAGTGGAATCCGAACACCGCCATCAGCACCGCGCCGAAGATCACGCAGGTCGTCGGATGCGTGAACGCCGCCGCCACGCCGATCAGGAACAACGCCGTTCGGGCGCCCCACGAGGTTCGCGCTTCGTGGACGAACGGGATCATCAGCGCCAACAGGAACAAGACGGTGATGTTGTCGAGGTAGCCGACGTAGGGGGTCGTCAGGAACAGCGCGACCGTCGCCAACAGGGTGGTGAGCACCACGAGGGGGTCACGACGGCTGCGGAACAGGGCCGCGCCGAGCGCCAGCCCGGTCAGGATCGGCATGCCGATCATGAGGTAGGCGCTGAAGGTGTAGCGGTCGATACCCACCACTTGCTGCAGCAACGCTCCGGCGAGCGGCACCGTCACGCGGTAGCCGCCAGCGAACAGCCCGTTGGGTCCCCACTCCTGGGCGACGCGCACCGGATCGGCTTGCAGGATCACCTGCGCACGCCACGTGTACCAGGCCGGGTCGCGGGTCGGCGCCGACAGGCTGGGGTCGGCCAGGAACTTCCAGCCGAGTGCGAGCAGCATCAGCAGGGCGAAGCCGACGACGATCCACCACGAACCGAGCCAGCTCGGGCCTCGGCCTTCGCCCGGGTCGGGAACGGGCGGTTCGCCGGCCGGTGCCTGTCTGGTGTCGGTCGCAGCCATCGAACGCGGTTCCTCTCTACGTCTGGTGTCTGGTCGGAAACGGTGTCGTCGGGGCAGCCCAGAACACTGCCGGAGCCATGGGGACCGCCACAGGATAGACGAGGGGGCGGGCGATGCCCGAAAGCCGGTCGCGCACGCCTACGACGTCGCCTCGGGCAGGCATGGCAGGTCCTGCATCATCGCTGACGGGAAGGCGGCCTGCATCACCGGATCGCCCTGCTCTCCGGGGTTGGGCACCACGCCCCCCGCCGCGGTCTCGGCCTGCGTGAACGTCATCATGGCGCGGGCCACATCGTCGACGGAATGCCCGTTGGCCTCCAGCTCTCCGAGGTTCAGGAACGCCTGGGTGGGCTGCATCAGCTCGACGATCTCGGGGCCGCCCGGACGCCCGAACCGCTCGTTGATCATCGTTTGCATCGGACCGGTGGAGATCTGGAAGCCACCGCTCACGGCCGGGTCGGGCATCGACGCGTGATCCGCGGTGAGCACCATCGCCCATTCACCCCTGCCGACCTCCTCGTTCAGGGTCGTCACGAGCGACTTCATGGCACGGTCCTGGGCAACGACCGCGTCGAGCATCTCGGGGGAGTTCATCGACCAGACGTGGCTCACGTAGTCGATCTCCTTGAAGTTCAGGTACAGCAGGTCGGGCACCTCGTCGTCGCCGAACCCTTCCTTCTTGATCACCTTGTCGACCACCCGCTGCTGGTACGGCGTGCGGGCTGGGGTGTCGAAACCCTGCAGCAACTGGTCGATGTCGTTGTCCCGCCACTTGCCGTCGACCACGCCGTCGGCCTGGTCGACCGCCCTCTTGTCCCTGGCGAACCCACCCACGTCGTTCGCGTACCCGGCGAGCCGGTAGTAAGGAGCTTCGCGTTCGGGAAGGTTCCATTCGAAGCCTTCATCGGTCAGCGTCTCGCCGCCGATCACCGATCGAGTGAGTGCGATGTCGCTGTCGCCACCCGAGAAGAACGACCCGTGACCGAGCATGCCGAAGTGGATGTCGACCGTTCCCACCAGTCCCACGACCGGCTCGTTGTTCATCGCGCGGTCGTAGATGTCGGCGAACGTCGGCTCGATCAAGAAGCTCGGGCCCTGGTTCCACGGGCCGGTGATGCGGCCGGCGACCAGCATGTTGTGACCGACGATGCCGTGATGCAGCGGGAAGGAACCTGTGCCGATCGTGGCGTGGATCTGCGCCGTGCTCGTCGGCGAGGAGCCGACGGTCGCGTCGGTGTACCAGGTGCCTTGCGAGATCAACGACCTGGTGAACGGCCAGGCGTTGGGGTGCTCCTCGAGCACGTTGATGCCTCCGGCGTCCCAGACGAGTGTGACGAAGACCTTCGGTAGATCGCGCTCACCCGCCGGAAGGAGGGCTTCCGTCATGGGCTGGCCATCGGGGGCACGGAAAGCGTCGAACTTCAGCAGCTCGGCGGCGGTCGGAGCGATGCCCGCCACCGTGACCGGGCGATCGATCTCGCCCTGGGCTTTCACGAACCCGGGGCCGTACCAGAACATCGGCACGGTCTGGATGTAGTCCCACGGCCCCACGTGCGGGAGGCCCGAGCCCACGAAGTTGGGTTCTTTGGGCACGAAGCTGAGCTGAGCCCCCCGATCGGGCCGCCACCCGCGCCAGACGCGGAGCAGCTGCTCGTGCGGGAGCGAGCAGGCGATCTTCACGAGATCCTTGGGCGCGGCCTGGGCGTCGGCCCCCGAGTGCGGAAGGGCGACGAGCGCCCCCGCGAGCAGGACAGCGAACACGATGGGGGCGGCGGGGCGGCGGGAGGTCACGGTCCGGCATAGAGAACACGACCTCGACACGGGCCGACAACCCGGCGACCATGGAGAGTCTGTGACGAGCCGAGACGTGCAGGCCCTCAACGGGCGAGCGCGGTAGCGTGAGGCCCGTGCCAATCGGTCGTCGCCTCTGGACGCTCTTGCTGGCGCTCACCCTCATCGGAGCGCCAGCCATGGTGCTACGCATCGTCTGTGCCGGCAGGAGCTGCGACGCCGGGAACGCTCAAGCGCAGGCCGCCGTGCCATTCTGTCGACTCCCGAAGATCCTTCGGCACGAGATCGCTGCCGGGTACCGAGCAGGGCGCTCACCCGACGTCATGGGTGCGACGGAAGGCCTCGGCCTCGTCTCGACTCAGGTGCAACCCGGCGTTCGGGTGCCGTGGGCCGGCTCGGATCGGGAACCCGAGGGCGAGGTCTTGCCCGACACGCGAGTACCGATCGCGTTCGTCGGCGGCGGCATACGGCGCGGCGAAGTCCCGGCCGGCTCACGACTCGACGTGGTCGCATCGACGCTCGAGGGCGTTACCGGACTCAAGCGAGCCCACCCTGAGGTTCGGACCGGCGAACCGATCCCTGGCGTGGTCGCCGGCGGCAAGCCGACCCCTCTCGTGGTCGTGATCGCTTGGAAGGGCCTCGGCACCCCCGACCTCGAAGCTGATCGATCTGCATGGCCGTTCCTGCGTCGCGTGATGCGAGCTGGCGCGGGCACGTTGGAAGCCGCCACGGGGTCGCTCCCCCTGGATCCAGCGGCGACCATCACGACGATCGGAACGGGCGGATTGCCGTCAGCCCACGGGGTCACGGGAACCACGATCCGCAGGGACGACGGCCGCCTTGCGGCCGCGTGGTCGTCGGACGAAGCGGGATCGGTGATCGCCACATTTGCCGACGACCTCGACCGCGACACCGGGGAACGAGCGAGGGTCGCCGCGATCCTGTCCGATCCCGCCGACCGCGGCATCATCGGCAACGGCTGGTATCTCGAGGCCCGCGACGACGATCGCGTCGCGATCGTGGACGACGTTTCGCGCCGGCCCTCGGCGACGGCGAGGACGGTCGTGCGTTCGGAGGGTCTCGGCACGGACCGGGTCACCGATATGCTCGGCGTCGTGCTGCGGGGACGGGTTCGCCCTGTCGACGCCGCGACCGCGGCCATCGTGCGAACGATCCGCGCCGTGGTCCCCGGGGCCACGTTCGCGATCGCGGGCACGGGGTCGCTGAGCGCGACGGGTTCGGCCGATGCTGCTCAGCTTGCACGTGCCGTGGACTCGACCCTCGCGGCGCACGTCGTCGCGGGGCTCACCGCCGACGGGGTCTTCCTCGACCGTGACGTGTTGGTGCAGCGATCGATCACGTCGGAGCAAGTCGCCGACGCCCTGCGGCGCGCCGGTTCGTCGACAGAACAGCCTCACTTCAGCGATGTGTACCCCTCGTTCGCCGTCGAGTTCTCCAGGTACTGCTGATGGCCGTCGACGTCGAGCCCCGTGGAAGCACGATCGGCGCGCCGAAGCGGGCGCGTCCGAAATCGTCGGTGGTCTGGGTACTGGCGATGCTGGGTGGCGTCGCCGTGCTCACCAGGGCCGTCGATCCCTCGAGCCTTCCGTGGCTGCGGAACCTGCTGATCGTCTTTGGGTCGCTCCTGGTCGAGGCGATGCCGTTCATCTTGATCGGTGCGACGGTCTCGGCCGCGATCGAGGTGCTCGTGCCGGCATCGGCGTTCGCGCGCATCGCAACCCTGCCGCCGCGCCTGCAGATGCCTGTGGCAGCGGCGGCCGGCGTCGCCTTCCCGGTCTGTGAATGCGGGTCGGTGCCGGTTGCCCGTCGCCTCGCCACGAAAGGACTGTCGCCGGGTGCGGCGATCACGTTCATGCTCGCGGCACCCATCGTGAATCCGGTCGTCGTCGCGTCCACGTTCGTCGCCTACCGGGGGCGCGACACCCTGTGGACCATGGTCCTCGGGCGGCTCGCACTCGGGTTCGTCGTCGCCATGACGGTCGGGTGGGTGATGGGCCGGCTCAGTTCGGGCGAACTCCTGCGGGCGCGAGCCGCACAGGTCGAGGCGCACGAGGTCGATATCGCCGAGGCGAGATGGCGCCGATTCTTCGGCCACATGACCGGCGACGTGGTCTTCATGGCGCGCTTCCTGATCATGGGCGCAGCGCTCGCCGCGGCGATCCAAACCTTCGTGCCGCAGTCGATCGTGGACAGCGTGGCGAGCCTTCCCGTACTCAGCCTGATCGCCATGATGGTGCTCGCGTTCGTGATGTCGTTGTGCTCGGAGTCCGACGCGTTCGTGGCGGCCTCGTTCACGGCCTTCGGTCCGGCCGCGCAGCTCGCCTTCCTGGTGTTCGGTCCGATGGTCGATCTGAAGCTCGCGGCCCTGTACATGGGGACCTATCGGCGCGGGTTCCTGCGGACGGCCGTCGTCGCCGTCGGCGCGACCACGCTCGTGGCGACCCTCTGGATCCAGGTGATCTGGGGATGAGCACGCACACGGGCACGCGCGGCGACACCCGTCTGCGCTTCAGCGGCCCGCGCGTCGGTGCCGCCGTCACGCTCGCCGCCTGGGCAGGGTTGTTCTGGTTCCTCATGATCTCCGGTCGCACGTCGCTGTACCTGTCAACACGCACGTCGTGGCTGATCCCGCTCGGCGCGGTGCTGGCGTCGATCGCAGCGATCGGACGCATCGCGTCCGCGAGGGTTCGCGACCCCGAGCCGCTGGGGATCAGGGAGACGTGGATGTTCGGGGTCATCGTGCTGCCGGTCGTGTTGCTGCTCGCCCTGCCGCCCGTCTCGCTCAACTCCTACGCGGTGAACCGGCGCTCGAACTCCACCGGCATCGGGTCCAGTGCGCGCGTGGTGAGCGGCCCGATCGACCTCGTCGACGTGGCTGCTGCCCGCGCGGTCGTCGACGCGCAGGCGGCGCTCAAGGCACGCGCGGGCGAGCGAGTTTCGATCGAAGGCTTCGTGACGGAGGAGTCCGGCGAGGCCGACCGCTTCCAGCTCACGAGATTCGTGATCACCTGTTGTGTGGCCGACGCGACGATCAGCTACGTGACCGTCGTCGATGCCCCACCGGGAACCTTCGAGACCGATCAGTGGGTGCGTGTGACCGGTCCGATCTACCCACTCGGGAGCGACATCCTCGTGCAGGCTCAGTCGATCGAGCCGATCGATGCGCCCGCCGAGCCGTATCTGACACCGTGAGTTCGCCGCTCAGGCGCACGAGCGGCACGTGCCGATGAGATCGAGACGGTGCCGGACCTTCGCGAAGCCGCTCCGCTTGGCGAGCCGGTCGACCGTTCGGTCCATCGTGGACTCGAGATCCGTCGGAATCGTCACGTCCTCGACCTTCCCGCAGTTCGAACAGATCAGATGGTGGTGGTGCTCGGTGAGTTCCTCCGTGAGCTCGAACCGCGCGAACTCCCCCTCGGTGACCACGCGCCTGACGACCCCGACGTGCTCGAGCACGGCGAGGTTCCTGTAGACGGAACTCTGCGGACCCGTGCGCGCTTGAACGATCTCGAGGGTCGACAATGGCTTGCGCGCTCGTTCGAGGGCGGCGACCAAGGCTTCGCGTTG
Organism: Actinomycetota bacterium; assembly: GCA_029858935.1. Taxonomy (GTDB): domain Bacteria; phylum Actinomycetota; class UBA4738; order UBA4738; family HRBIN12; genus JAOUEA01. Next base: position 398 of record JAOUEA010000122.1, on the reverse strand, counting down.
TTCGGTGTAGCGCTGCCCGACTCGCCGCAACCGCTCGGCGACGGTCGAGTGCAGATCTGTCGGCATCCGACGCATCATGAGCCGACCTCCTGTGGTGGTCGGCCGGGCTCGTCGGGCTGCCAGCCCTGCGGTGTGCGGGCGTGCACGAACATGCGTGAGACGGCGGCCACGACCACGAAGACCCCCGCTGCCACGAGCACGATCGTGCCCCCTGGCGCCAACCCTCCCGGGAACATCCTGGCCACGGCGAGCCCCCCGACGGACGCACTCACGCCGATCACGACCGAGATCGTGAGCGACCCACGGAACGAACGGGCCACCATCTGGGCGCTGGCGACAGGCAGCACCATCATCGCCGCGACGAGCAGGATGCCCACGATCTGCATCGCCGCCACCAC
>JAOUEA010000121.1 GCA_029858935.1 Actinomycetota bacterium | reverse complement strand
AGTCCCGCGCGGCCGCGGGCGTCGCCTCCACCAACTCCACGAGCACGCCGCCGAACGCCGACGGATGCAGGAAGGCGATGCGCGTGCCCATGCCGCCTGTGCGCGCGTGGCGGTCGATGAGCGGAACGCCTCGCTCCTGCAGGTCGGCGAGAGCGTCGTCGATCGCGTCGACCGCGAGCGCCATGTGGTGCAGCCCCGGTCCACGCGTGTCCAGGAAGCGCTGCACGACGCCGTCGCCCCTCGCCTCGAGCGTCTGAACCGACGACGCGCCGACCTCGTACATGCGCTCGAGGAATCCCGGCCCTTCCTCCGACCCGCCGGGCGGCCCGATCAGCGACGTGAGCGCGTCCTCGCACACCCGGTCGTCGCCGTGGGCGATCGCGACGTGATGGAGCCCGGTCACGCGCCACCGACGGGTCATCGACCGACTCCCTGGGCTCGCTTGGCGAAACATCGGGAGAACCGCTCGACGGTCTGCATGCGATCCTCGCCGAGCGGGAACACGTGGATCGAGTCCGCCCCCGCGGCAGCGACCGCATCGATGCGCTCGAGCGCCTGTCGCTCGTCGCCGGCGAGCGCGACCTGCCGTACGAAGTCGTCGGGAAGCAGTTGCGCCGCCCCGTCGGCCTCCTGGAACTCGCCGCCCTCGTAGCGTTCACGCACCGACTCGAGGACGGCCGACGGCAGCCCGGCGAGCTCGCAGATGACCGGGGCGGTCTGCGGGAACCACGCCGCGATCGACCGAGCCGAGCCGAGCGCCTTCTCCTCGTCGTCATCGATGGCCCCGTAGGCGAAGACCGCGACGTGGGGACGTGGCCGGCCGGCGATGGCAGCACCACGATCGACGTGGTCGAGCGCCCACGCCAACCCCTCGGAGAACAGGCCGACGAGCACGATGACCCCGTCCGCGATCTCGCCCGCCAGCTGAAGCGTCCTCGGGCCGCTCGCGGAGATGTAGACGGGGATGTCGGAGCGTGCACCGAACCGCAGATGTGCACCGTGCAGCTCGAAGGCCGGGTCCTCGACCGTCACATCGGCACCCGACCACAGCGAACGGATCGCGTCGACCGCGGAGCGCATCGACGCCAGCCGCGCGGGGCGCAGCCCCAGAGCCAGCAGCGGTCGGTCGCCGGCGCCGATCCCGAGGATCATGCGCCCATCGGAGATGTCGTCGACGGTGGCCGCCGCGACCGCCGTGATCGCCGGGTGCCGTGTGAGTGGATTCGTGACCGCCGTGCCGAGCAGCAGCCGTGGCGAGACGGTGGAAGCCAGGGTGAGGTAGGCGTAGGAGTTCCGCGCGTGCAACGACGAGTCCGTGAGCCAGAGGTTCGAGAAGCCGAGCGCGTCGATGCGCGACACCATCGAGCGGAACTCGTCGGGCGGGTACACCCCCTGGAGCACGACGCCCGATCGAAGCGTCATGTCGACAACTCCTCGAAGTGCTCGACGGTGCGTGCCAAGGCACGCACGCCGCTCTCGATCGACGAGGTTTCGATCCATTCCTCCACCGTGTGCTCACCCGACCCGGTCGTCACGCCGACGGCGACCGACGGGATCCCTCGCGCGTGGGCGGCGTTGGCGTCGGTGCTGCTCGGGGGCGATCCGGCCGAGGTTCCCACCTCGCCGAGAGCCTGCGTCGCGGCACGAACGAGGGGGTGCACCGGATCGATCGCGCCGGCCGGCCGGTCGCCGAGCGTGTCCTGGTCCACGACCAAAGGTTGCTCGATGGTGGCGAGGAGCTCATCGACGTCTCGAGCGGCCGCCGCGAGCGCGTCGGCATCGTCGGCCCGCAGGTCGAGCTCGAACCAGGCCTCGCGCGCCCTCATGTTGATGCCTTCACCACCGGCGACACGACCCACGTTCACCGACGTGCCGAGCCGCACGGGCATCGCCGTGATCGCGGCAACGAGCCGACCGATGGCGTGGACGGCGCTCGGCGTGTCCCTGGCCTCCCACGCGTGGCCGCCCGGGCCGCGCACCCGGACACGCCGACGGATCGACCCCAACCCGATCGTCGAGACACGGCCCAGGTAGTTCCCTTCGACCGCGATGAAGGCTGCGACCGCGGCAGGCGGGTCGTCCAACGCCGCTCGCACGCCACGCAGGTTCCCGAGGCCCTCTTCCCCGACGGTCGCGAGCACCCAGACGGGCATGCCACCGGCCGACAGCGAGGCGCCGGCTTCCGACAGCGACGCGAGACCGACGGAATCGTCGCCGACGCTCGGTCCGACCAATCGCTCGCCGTCGACCAGCACCCGGTGTGGGACGTCGGCGCCGAAGACGGTGTCGAGATGCGCACCGAGGATCACCGTCGGCCCATCTCCCCCTCGCGCCAGCCCCCACACGTTGCCGGCGGAGTCGCTGTGCACCTGTTCGAGTCCGTCACGCTGCCACCACGACCGCACCAGCGATGCGCGTTCCTCTTCGTGCCCGGTCGGAGCCGGCACCTCCGCGATCTCGATCGTCCTGCGCACCACCGAGTCCCGCAGCTCGCTCATGATGCGATCGCCGTCCCTTCCGAGAGCAGCTGATCCACCTCGTCGGAGGCGAACCCGAGCTCGGTCAACACGTCGATGGTGTGCTCCCCCAGCCTCGGCGCGGCCGACGGGTAGGAGAACGGCTCGAGGTCGAACCGCACGGGCGGTGCGACCGTTCGGTAGGCGCCGGCGGTCGGGTGATGCAGTTCCTGCACCGCCCCGAGCACCCGAGCCTGCTCGCTGCCGAAGACCTGATCGACGTCTTTCACCTCGGCGGCCGGCACCCCCGCATGGTCGAGGAGCGTGAGCCAGTGCTCGGTGGTCCGATCGACGAGGATCGCCTCGAACGCTGCCGTCAGCTCGTCGCGGTGGCGCACCCTCGACGCGTTGTCGACGAAGCGAGGGTCCTCGGGCAGGTGCGGTGCACCGAGCACCGCACAGCAACGCACCCACAGATCCTCCGAGCCCGCCCCCGCCAGCACGATCCACCCGTCGGCGGTGCGGAACCCGCCGTAGGGGGCGAACGTCGGGGAATGCGTGCCCAGCAGGCCGGGCACCTGCCCGGACACGAACGTGCTCGCCGCGAGCGTGCCGAGCGAGGACAGTGCGAACTCGAGCAGCGACGACGACACGTGCGTGCCCACGCCCGTGCGTTCCCGCTCGATATGGGCGGCGAGGAGACCGAAGGCGCAGCACAGGCCCGCGCCGACGTCCAACATCGGCGCGCCGACCTTCACGGGGCCCGATGCCTCGGAACCGGTGACGCTCATCACGCCGCTCTCGGCCTGCAGGATCAGATCGAATCCTCCTCTGGACGCATCGGGCCCGACGTCGCCGTAGCCGGAGATCGACCCGTACACGATCGATGGGTGCCGGTCGTGGACCGTCTCCCAGTCCAGGCCGTGACGCTCCAGGCTTCCGGGACGCGAGTTCTCGACCACGAAATGCGAGGAGGAGAGCAGCCGGTCGAGGGCGTCGGCGGCGCTCGGCGAACGGAAGTCGAGCGCGAGGCTCCGCTTCCCCGAGTTCAACGAGAGGAACAACACCGACTGGTCGCCGAGCCGTTCGGTGCCCTGCGATCTGTATGGGTCACCCCCGGGCGGGACCTCGAGCTTCACGATGTCGGCCCCGAACGCCGCGAGCAGGGCTGTCGTTTGCGAGCCCGCGACGAACCTGGTCAGGTCGAGCACGCGCAGCCCCTCGAGCGGACGACTCACCATGGATGCGGCTCCCGGAACTCGCCGAACACCGACCGGAAGACATCGGACAACTCGCCGAGCGTGGCGCCCGCTCGCACCGCATGGATCAGCGAGGGCATCACGTTCACGCCGTCACCGGCGGCGGCTTCGACCGCGGCCGTCGCCTCGGCGCATGCCGCGCCGTCCCTCGAAGCAACGTGCGCCGCCGTGCGCGCGATCTGGCGCTCTGCGATCGATGGGTCGAGCGTGAAGAGGGCGGGCACCTCGACAGACGCCTGCTCGGGATCCTCGTGCACGTTGACGCCCACGCGCGGGCGAATGCCCTCGGCGATCTCCCGCTCGATGCGGTAGGCCGAAGCCGCGATCCATCGTTGGGAGACGCCCTGCTCGAGCGCGGCCACCGCGCCGCCGAGCGCGTCGATCTCGGTCAGCACGTCGTTCGCACGCGCCTCGATCTCGTCGGTGAGCGCCTCCACGTAGTACGAGCCCCCGAGCGGATCGACCGTACGGGCTGCACCGGACTCGAGGGCGATGATCTGTTGCGTGCGCAGCGACAGCGTCACCGCCTCTTCCGTCGGGATCTCGAAGGCCTCGTCGTAGCCCATCACGTGGATCGACTGCGCCCCGCCCAGTACGGCGCCGAGGCACTGCACGGTCGAGCGGATGATGTTGTTCAAGGGCTGTTGAGCCGTGAGCGTGGTGCCCGAATTGCCGGAGAAGAACCGCAGGCGACCGGAGTTCGGATCGTGCGCCCCGAAGCGTTCGGAGGCGATGCGGGACCACATGCGTCGCGCGGCCCGCAGCTTCGCCACCTCCTCGAACAGGTCCATCGTCGTCGCGAAGTGGAACGAGAACCTCGGCGCGAACGAATCGAACGGCAGTCCTCGCGCCACGAGCGCCTCGGAGTACGCGATCGCCGAGGCGAGGGTGAGCCCGAGCTCCTGAACCGCGTCGCAGCCGGCTTCACGCGCGTGGTACCCCGTGATCGAGATCGGGTTGAACCTCGGAAGTCGCTGCGTCGCGAACTCGATCACGTCACACGAGAGCCGTATCGACGGATGGGGCGGGAACACGAACGTCTTCCGTGCGAGGAACTCCTTCAGGATGTCGTTCTGCAGCGTGCCGGCGAGCGAGGCCTGCGAGGCGCCCTGCCGCTCCGCGGCGACGAGGTACATCGCGAGGATGATCGGGGCGGTCGCGTTGATCGTGAAGTTCACGGAGATGCCGTCGAGCGGCAAACCGGCGAACAGGTCGGCCATGTCATCGGCCGTGTCGATCGCCACCCCCACGCGGCCGACCTCCGGGCGCGCGACGGCGTGGGCGGAGTCGTAGCCCAGCTGGGTCGGCAGATCGAAGGCGACCGACAACGCGGTCTGCCCGCGATCCAGCAGGAACCGGAAGCGTTCGTTCGCGTGCTCTGCCGAGCCGAACCCCGCGAACTGGCGCATCGTCCACAGTTGTCCGCGGTACATCGTCGGATACGGGCCGCGCGTGAACGGCGGACGGCCCGGCGCCCCCAGTCGCTCGTCGAGCGCGGGTGCGACGTCGCGCTCGGTGTAGACCTCCCGAACCGGGATGCCCGCGTCGGTCGCGATCTCGCGGACCTCGGTCATCGCTCGACCCGCTCACGCGCCGCGAGTTCGAGCACGCCGTCGACCACCTCGTGCAGCCCGGTCCCGACCGGGAACACGGCCGCCACTCCGAGCTCGGTGAGCGAGCCGATGTCGGTCTCGGGGATCGTGCCACCGATGACGACGGGAACGACGACGCCCTCGCGATCCAGGGCCTGGAGAAGGTCTGCGGCGAGCGGCAGGTGCGCACCCGACAGCACCGAGATGCCGACGACGTCGACGTCGTCCTCGATCGCGGCCTGCGCGATCTCGGGCACGCTTCGCCGCAGACCCAGGTAGATCACCTCGGCTCCTGCGTCGCGCAACGCCATCGCGATCACCTTGATGCCCCGATCGTGCCCATCGAGGCCGGGCTTGGCCAGCAGCACCCTCGGTGCCCTCACACGAGCCCTCCCGCCACCATCACCGGACGGCCATCGAGCTCGAGGGTCGCGTCGCGCATCACGCAATCGAGATGCGCGATGGCATCGACCGTGCCCCCGTACGCGATCGAGTTCCCGAGCGCGATGTGCGCGGTCCCGAGCGCCGACTCGGTCTCCATGGCGACCCCGCACACCCGACCCGACGGGTTGAACGCCATCGACACCTCGGCGAGGTTGACCATCCGCTCGTCATCGCAGCGCGCGAGCATCTCGTGCAAACGGCCCGATTCCTCGCCCTCGACGAGCACGAGCTCACCCTCGGTGAAGTGGAGCACCACCGGCGACGGCAGAGGCCCCTGCCCCATGAACAGCAGGTCGGCATCGATCACGACGGTGCCGTCGCTCGAGGCTTCCACCGGAGCCGTGCCAGCCTCGATGTCGGGCGGGGCCATGTAGTCGCCGTCTTCACGGGCAACGCCGTGCAGCACGCGCCCCGGACGACCCTGCACCGATCCGCGAAGGTCCGTGCCGGCGGGTGTGGTCACGCGGTAGGTCGACGCCGCTCCCCACGCGGTTCCCACCCGTTCGGCGTCGGCGCGGATCGAGTCGAAGTTTACGGTGAGGGGGCCATCGTCACGGAAGGTCTCGAGTCGAACGCCGGGCATCGCCAGGTAGCGCACGCCGGCGGCCGTGGCCTGACGGCGAGCCGAGCTCGACCCGATGAAAAGGCTCGTCAGCTCGATCACCGCGCCCGCCTCGCGCATCGCCGCCGCGATCGCACTCGGCGGCTCCGACCCAGGGAGCGGCGGCATGGGCATCCGCGAGACGATCGCGGCCGCTCCCCGCGACTCGATGCCGTCCACCAGCGCGGCGACGACCTCGTGGTCGGTCCCGTCGTCGGTCAGCAGCATGACCTCCTCGCCGGCGCGGACGGCGAGACAGCGGTCGAGCACGTTGCCGAACCCGCTGGAGGTGTCCACCGCCGTCAGTCCCTTTCCGCAGCCAGCGACAAGGCGCCGAACGCCGCGTAGACCTTGGTGGCCTCCTGGATGTCCTCGACCGACAGGTGCTCGTCGGGGCAGTACACGGGTGATCCGCCGGGCCCGAAGATCACCGTCGGCACCTTCTCCCCGAAGCTCGCCGTGTCGCCCAGCCAGTTCTCGACGACGAGCGGCGGCTCCTGTCCACGAACCTCACCCACCGCGGCGCGCATCAACCGCACGACCCGGTCCTCGGGGGCGGCGAGATAGCCCGACTTCACGTCAGCCAGCTCGACCACTGCGCGGAAGCGGGGATCGGCTTGCGATGCGATCGCCAGGCAGCGGTCGACCTCAGCCCGTACCTGCTCGATGCTCACGCCCGGCTGTGGGCGGCAGTCGACCCGTATCACGCATTCGTCGGGGATCATCGACGGCCCGCCGGGAGGAAGGCCGCCGTAGATGCGGCCCGGCACGATGTAGGTCTCCGCGCCGAACAGATCGACGACCCACTGCTCCAGCTCGGGCTC
>JAOUEA010000120.1 GCA_029858935.1 Actinomycetota bacterium | reverse complement strand
ACGGGAACTGCATCGGGTCGAACTTCATGGACTACCTGCTGCCGACCGCCGTCGAGACCCCCAAGTTCGAGCTGGGCGAGACCGTCACGCCCTCGCCCCACCACCCGATCGGCGCGAAAGGCGTTGGCGAGTCGGCCACGGTCGGATCGCCGGCCGCCTACGTGAACGCGGTGATCGACGCGCTGCAGCCACTCGGCGTGAAGAACATCGATATGCCGCTCACGAGCGCCAAGGTGTGGGAGGCGATCCAAGCCGCGCAGGGTGGTGGGTCGACCGCGTGAGGCCAGACGTCCTGAAGCTCGCGGCCGACCTTTCGGCTCGAGGCACGCCGTACGTGCTCGCCACGGTGGTGTGGCGCCGGGCACCGAGCTCTGGCCAGGAAGGCGCGACCGCGCTGATCACGTCGGACCGCACCGTGCGTGGCTGGATCGGCGGCGCGTGCGCCGAACCGACCGTCGTGCGCGAAGCCATGAAGGCGATCGACGAAGGCACACCCAGACTCCTGTTCCTTGGACCAGCCGAGGAACTCGCGGCGCACGCTCGAGACGGCGTCGTGAGCGTGCCGATCGCGTGTCAGAGTGAAGGCGCCCTGGAGGTCTACGTGGAACCGGTCCTGCCGCAACCTCAACTCGTGGCGATCGGACGGTCGCCCGCCGCCCTCGCGCTCACCCGCATGGCGCGAGGACTCGAATGGCGGACGCTCGCGATCGATGACGGCGACGACGTTTCCGGTCATGAAGCGGACGCGGTGATCGCCTCGCTCGATCTCGGCGACGTCGACGGCCGATCGTTCATCGTGGTCGCGACCCAGGGGCACTACGACGAGGACGCGCTGGAGCGGGCGCTCGACACACCGGCCGCCTACGTGGGACTAGTCGCCTCGGCGAAACGGGCCGAGGCGGTACTCGGCTACCTGCGCGACCGGGGCGTTCCCGAGGATCGCATCGCCCGAGTCCACGCGCCGGCGGGCCTCGACCTCGGTCACATCGCGAGCGACGAGATCGCGGTCGCGATCCTGGCCGAGATCGTCGGGCTCAGGGCCGCCGGGGCCCTCGACGCCCCGGAGGTTTCGGCTGCGGCCCCGCGTCACGTGGAGATCGACCCGGTCTGCGGGATGAGCGTCGACGTCGCAGACGCTCGCTACCGCACGACCCACGACGGCCGCACCGTCTACTTCTGCTCCGCAGGGTGCCTCGACGCATTCGAGCAGGATCCGGCCCGCTTCCAGAAGGTCGGTCCGTGACGGCATGCCTTCCGCGCCCCGGTAGTCTCGACCGATGCTGATCGAGAACGAGTTCACCGTCGCCACGCCCGTCGACGACCTCTGGACCTACCTGCTCGACGTCGAGCGCATCGCCCCCTGCATGCCGGGGGCGGAGCTCACCGAGACGATCGACGAGCGCAACTGGCGGGGCAAGGTCAACATGAAGTTCGGCCCGGTTTCCCTCTCGTTCGCAGGCACCGTCGAGATGACCGAGCGCGACGATGATGCTCACCGAGCCGCGCTCCACGCCAAGGGCATGGAGCAGAAGGGCAAAGGCGCCGCCAACGCCACGGTGACGTCGTGGCTCGAACCCGCCGACGCCGGATTGACGACCGTGAAGATGACGGCAGACATCACGTTGACCGGTGCCGCCGCGCAGCTCTCACGCGGCCTGCTCCCGGAGATCTCCAAGAAGCTGACCACGCAGTTCGCCGAGTGCCTCGAGGCAACGATCAACGCCGAGCGTGCCGACGCGCAGATGGAGGGGGCGCCGACCGCGGGGGCGTCCCCGACAGCGGCCGCTCCTTCGGGGGCACCCGTCGCCGCGAAGCACGTCGGGGGTATCGGGCTCGGCCTTTCGGCGATCTGGGCCCTGATCAAGAACTTCTTCCGCCGGCTGTTCGGAGGCGGGAAGACCGACGCGTGATCACCGGGATCGTGCTCGCAGCCGGCGAGGCGCGCCGGTTCGGTGGCACGAAGCAGCTCCACGAGCTCGGGGGCAAGCCGCTCGCCCAACACGCGATCGATGCTCTCGTCGCGGCCGGCGTCGACGAGCTGCTCGTGGTCACCGGTCACGATGCCGTGGCGGTCGAGGCGACGCTCCTGCTGCCCGGCGAGGGCCGCTTCGTCCGAAACACCGCCTACCGGGACGGACAGGCGACGTCGCTTGCGGCCGCGTTCCACGAGATCGCTGAGGACAGCGAAGCGACGGTCGTGCTCATGGGCGACCAGCCCGGAATCACCGAAAGCGACGTGCGAGCCCTGATCGAGCGGTTCCGAGCGACCAGGTCGCAGATCGTGCGCCTGCGCTTCGAAGACGCGCCAGGTCCCTCACTGCTGAGCCGGGAGATCTACGCCGAAGCCGGACACCTGCACGGAGACGTCGGCGCCCGCGTGCTGATCGCGAGTCACCCCGAGTGGGTCGAGGAAGTCGCGATCGACCGCCCGGCCCCGCGAGACATCGACACGCCGGCAGGGCTCGACGACTGAGCGCCGACGACTTGCGTTCCCGTTCGGAAACGAACACACTCGCTCTCGTTCGGTCATGGGGTCAACGACCATCGCGGAGGCCAGTACGTGGAGCAACCGCTTCCAGCGGAACGGTATCGGCTGATCGAGGCGTTGCTACGCGAACGTCGCGCCGTGCGTGTGTCCGCACTCGCCGAGGAGCTCGGCGTCTCCGAGGTCACCGTACGCCGAGACCTCGAGGAGCTGGAACATCGGGGTACGCTCGAACGAACGCACGGCGGGGCGATCTCGGCCCAGCGGCTGCGCCATGAAGCTCCGTACTCCGAAGCCTCGGCCGCCAACTCCGGACCGAAGCGCGCGATCGGCGCGGCCGCAGCCGGACTCGTACGGCCCGGCGATTCGGTCTTCCTGAACGGCGGTACGACCACCCTGCAGGTCTTCCGCCATCTCCGCGCCTCCGACGCCCATCTCGTCACCAACCACGTGGGCATGGCCATGGAAGCCGATGGCCAGGGCATGGAACTGCTGCTGATCGGCGGCGACTATCGACCGCAATCGAACTCTTGTACCGGCGGGTTCGCCGTTGAGACCCTGCGTCGTGTGTTCGCGACGAGGGCCTTCATCGGCGTCGAGGGGCTGTCGCTGCGGTCCGGCCTCACCACGCCGGCGGCGCCCGAAGCAGAGGTTGCCCGCGTGATGATCGAGCAGACCACCGGCGACGTCGTGGTCGTCGCCGATCACACGAAGGTCGGCACCGTCGCCGACTTCGCGGTGGCGTCGCTCGATCGGGTCACGGCGCTGGTCACCGATGCGGGCATCGACGACGACTACCGAAGCCAATTGGCCGACGTCGGGATCGACGTGGTCGTCGCTGAGGAACTCGCCGATGCCACCGGGGGTCACCGTGGATAGAGAGACGTTCGAGGCAGAGGCCGAACGCCTGCTGCAGCTGGCCGACGAGCGCGGCTTGATCCTCAGGGTCCTGGGTGCGGTTGCCTTCGCCCGCCGGTGCCCGAACCACTCGTACCTGCGCGAGAAGCTCGGCCGTCATTACACCGATATCGACTTCGCCGCATACGGGAGACAAGCTGAGCCGATCCGCGAGATGCTCGCCGCCGCCGGATACGTGGACGACCCGCACGTGTACGTGGGTTCGGAAGGCACGCGGGTGGTCGCCGAGCACCCCCAGACGGGCCTTCATATCGACGTCTTCTTCGACAAGCTCGAGTTCTGCCACACCGTGTTGTGGAAGGGCCGGCTCGAGATCGACCCCGACACGATCCCGCTCTCTGACCTGCTGATGCAGAAGATGCAGATCGTGGAGATCAACGAGAAGGACCTGATCGACACGATCATGCTCCTGCTCGAGTACCCGCTCGGCGACGACGACCGCGACACGATCAACATCGCTCGCGTGGCGAAGATCTGCGCGAAGGACTGGGGGTGGTGGCGCACCCTCACGATGAACCTCGACAAGGTGCGACAGATGGCGGAACACTATGAAGATCTCTCGCCGGACGAAACCCAGCGAGTCGCGGCCAAGGTGTCGTCGGCGCTCGAGCGCATCGCGACCGAGCAGAAGTCGACCGGCTGGAAGCTCCGCGCGAAGGTCGGCGACCGCAAGCGTTGGTACCGCGAGGTCAACGAGATCGCGCTCACGGGAGAGGCCTGATGGGGCTGTTCTCGAAGAAGGGAACGGCCGGGGCGACGCCGACTCGCCTGTTCTACGCGAGCGACATCCACGGCTCCGAGCCTACGTATCGGAAGTTCCTGAACGCTGCGAAGTTCTACGAGGTCGACGCCTTGGTCTTCGGTGGCGACCTGATGGGCAAGATGCTCGTGCCGATCGTGCGTGACGCCGACGACTCGTGGCGGGCCCGCCTGCAGGGCAAGGATCACCACATCACCTCGCCCGAAGACATGACCCTGTTCAAGCGGTCCCTGCAGACCTTGGGCTTCTATTGGCAGGAGATGGACCCCGAGGAGTACGCCACCTACGTGGGCGACCAGGATCGGATCGACCAGCTGTTCGACGTTCTCGCCAAACAGCGGCTCGCAGAGTGGGTCGAGCTGGCAGAGGAACGGCTCGACGGCACACACGTGAAGGTGTACCTATGCGGTGGCAACGACGACACCGACGTCGTGCTGAGCGCGCTCGACGAGGCACCGCAGGAGCGGGTGGTGAACGCGGAGAACCGGGTCGTTCCCTTGGACGACGAGGTGCACACGCTGATCACGGTTGGCTACTCGACGCCGACCCCGTGGGATACACCACGTGAGCGCAGCGACGAGGAGATCGGCACCGTCATCGACGACCTGCTCTCCGATGTCGCCGACCCGTCGCGAGCGGTCTTCAACTTCCATTGCCCCCCGCTCGATTCGACGCTCGACAGTTGCCTGAAGCTCGACGCCAGCGTCTGGCCCCCCACGCCGTTGATCGAGCGAGGCCAGCCCGTCTACTACGGGGCGGGCTCTCAGTCGGTCACCGATGCTCTGACGACGTACCAACCCACCGTCGGGTTGCACGGACACATCCATGAGGCTCGGGGGTCGGCCACGTTCGATCGAACCCCTGCATACAACCCTGGAAGCGAGTACGGAGAGGGGGTGCTTCGGGGAGTGATCGTCGCCATCAGGGATGGCGGAGTGGTGGGACAGCAGTTCACGTCCGGGTAGAACGCTCGCCCGGCGAACCGCCCAACAGAAGGAGGGGGGTATGGCGGAAGCAGCAGCGCCGCAGGTATTCACGCGGCGGGCCTCCGGGCTCGTTCGTGTGATGTCTCCGTACTCGGCGTTCATCTACAACGTGCTGACGATGGGGGTGATCTTCCCCTGGACGTATCTCTGGGCGCCGACGGCGTTCCAGGGATCCAACCTCGTCGCCGGCATCCTGTTCGCCTTCCTATTCGAACTGCCGATCGCGCTTGCCTACGCCTGGCTCGCCACAGCGTTGCCTCGATCCGGAGGCGACTACGTGTTCCAGAGCCGGGTCTTCGGCGGAGGGTTCGGGTTCACGGTCGTGTTCGCGTTCTTCGTGGTGTGGATCCTGCAGTGGGTCGCACTGTCCGGTTGGCTCATGGCTTCGCTCGGCATCGCGCCGACGTTCATCGGCCTTGGTGTCACCACCGGCGTGAGCGCGTTCACCGACATCGGAACCTGGGCCGCATCGGCCAACGGCATCATCATCATCAGCGTCGTGAACGCAGGGGTCGCGCTCGTGCTCCTCGTGAGCGGGTTCCGCAACTACGTGCGGTTCCAGTTCGTGATGTGGTACGCGATCCTGATCTCGTTCGGTCTCGTGCTGTTGCTGTTCCTCACGACGAACCCGACGGCCGCTCAGGTCAAGCTCGATGGGTTCGCATCGAGCGTCGACGGCATCAGCGGGTTCTTCGCGACCGCGAGAGGCGCGGCCGAGGCGGCCGGGGTGAACTTCAACCCGCCGTTCTGGCTGTTCGGCACATTGATGGTGGCACCGATCGCCTGGACCAGTCTGCAATGGGCCACCTATTCCGTCGAGCAGGGTGGCGAGGTCAAGAACGCCCACGTGTTCCGCAATCAGGTGTTCATCCTCGTCGGCTCGCTCACCGCGGTGGCCGGATTACTGGTCCTGTTGGCGCTGGCCATGCAGAAGGGCATCGGCACCGAGGGCATCCTGACGGCGTCCGCCGGCTATTGGTACGCCGTCCCCGAGGCGACGATCGGCGGGAACTTCATGTTCCCGAATCTGATGGCGATGGGGCTCACCGGCAGCTGGGTGATCGTCCTGCTCATCGGACTCGGGTTCATCCTGAACTCATTCCAGATCGTCTGTAACTGCTACATCGGCACGACCCGCATCATGGTCGCGCAGGGGCTCGACGGCCTGCTGCCCGACTGGTTCTCGCGGGTCAGCCCGAAGTTCAAGACCCCGGTGAACGCGCACATCGCGTACTTCCTGGCCGCCTTGCCCGTGATCTACGGGTTCAACAAGGTCAGCAGCTGGACGCGGTGGACGCTGGGAGTGACGTTCGCGAACGGCGCCGTGATGGTCATCTCGGCCCTCGCGGCTGCACTCCTGCCGTACCGGGCCAAGGCCGTGTACGAAGCCTCGCCCGGGGCGAGATACAAGATCGGGAACCTGCCGACCGTCACCCTCGTTGGGGTGCTCGGGTTCCTCCTCGGCGGGTTCATGGTCCTGTCGTTCCTGTTCGTTCCCGAGCTGGGGCTCGCGTACTCGATCGACGGACTCCCGTACTTCATCGTGCTGGGGACCGCGGCCTTCGGGTTGATCGTGTACTTCGTGATGCGGTCGGTCCAGGCCAAGAAGGGCCTGAAGGTGGAATACGCCTTCCAGGAGATCCCTCCGGAATAGCGAGGGACCGCACGTCGACGGGGCGGGGCTTGGGCCTCGCCCCGTCGCACGTCACGACATGAGGAAGGAGTCGCTGACGGGTGGATCGCGCGCGGGCCGTGGTGATCGGCGGTGGGGTGACCGGGTGCAGCGTGGCGTACCACCTCGCCAACGCCGGCTGGCGCGACGTCGTGCTGGTCGACAAGGGCGAGCTGACGAGCGGCTCGACGATGCACGCGGCGGGACTCGTGACCGCGTTCAACCCGTCGCCGACGATGATGCGGTTCCGTCGCTACTCGATCGAGCTCTACCGTTCGCTCGGTGTGTTCGAGGGTGTGGGCTCGCTACGGATCGCTTCCAGCCCATCGCAGCTCCAGGAACTTCGACGCGGAGTATCTCGGGCCCGGGGCATCGGTC
>JAOUEA010000119.1 GCA_029858935.1 Actinomycetota bacterium | reverse complement strand
GCCGAGGGGCGTACGCACGCGATAGGCGCGGCCGTCGATCATGACATCGTGGGCCATGGCGCGCAGGATATCGGACGGGCCCCAGCCTCAGCCCTGACGGCCGATCGTCGGGAAGGGGTCGGGCGGCGAGGTGAGCACCGCCTCGGCGGCGATGCGGAACAGCGTCTCGCGCCCGGACGTGTGGTCGTTCCACCCCCGCTGATCCCACGTATCGCCGGAGAGATCATCGCCCGCGTACAGCACCTGGCCGAACGTCACGCCACGGAACGCCGCCACGGCGAAGAACGCGGCAGCCTCCATCTCGACGGTGAGACACCCTTGCGCGACCCGATCGTCGACCTTGCGTCGAGTCTCTCGGTAGAGCGCGTCGCTGGTCCACGTCGCCCCCGTCACATGCGGCACGCCGTGCCGTTCGGCGACCGCGACGATCGCGTCGACCGCCGTCGCGGCCGGTTCGACAGTGCGCGACGGCGGCATGTAGTGATACGACGTGCCCTCGTCCCGGACGGCCGATGTCGGCACGATCACGTGCCCCAACGCAACATCGGGCACGAGCACGCCCGCGCCGCCGCATGCGACGAACGAACGGCAGCCTCGCGCGATGAGTTCCTCGAGGAACCCCGCGGCCAGCGGCGCGCCGACCCCCGGATGCATCACGACGACCCGGCGTCCGTCGTGGTCGATCTCGTAGATCGGGTTGCGTCCGATCTCGCTCACCACATGGTCGACGGTACGCCCCCCGTGCCGCTCTACCACGTCTGCGATCACATCCTGGAAGAAGCACAACACGGCGTGCGGTGCGATCGACATCGGTTCGATCACCTCGCTCGGTTCGATCACCGCGGTCGGCGCTGGATCGAACTCGAGGATCGGCGCGTCCTCGATAGCACCTAGCGCGTCGTCACTCATGCCCCTCGTTCCTTCCGCGAGGCGAGCAGGGCGCCGGCGATCACGAGTGCGATGCCCAGGATCGACAGCGCTCGAACCGTCTCGTCGAGGAAGATCGCCCCGAGCGCCAACGCCACGACCGGGATCAGGTAGGTCGCGAAGGACGCTCGCGACGATCCGACGCGAGCGACGAGCCGTCCCATCAACACGAACGCGAGCCCGGTGCCCAGGGCACCGAGCGCCACGATCGCGGCGAGCGAGTCCCACGCGAACGATGAGCTGGCGAGGCCCACCAACCCGAAGGGCGCCGTCCAGATCGCTGCGAGGCCGAGCATGCGCGCCATGACCGGCAACGAGCCGTATCGCTGGGTGATGGGTGCGGCGATGTTGATCGCGACTCCGTAGCAACTCACGGCGGCGAGCACCAAGAGCACGCCGAGCGCCTCGTTCGAGCCAGCGGCCAGCGACGGTAGGGCGATCGCAGCGACGCCGGCGAAGCCGACCACGAGCCCGGTGGCCTGGGCACGTCCTGGAAGCCGGTGCAGCATGACCGCCCCGATCGTCGTCGCGAAGATCGGCAGAGCGCCGTTCAGCAGCCCGGTGAGTCCGGACGTGATCCACTGCTGGGCGAGAGGGAACAACGTGAACGGCACCGCGACCCACAGCAGCGACAGCGCGAGCAGCCGGGCCCGGTCTTCGCGGTCCATCGGAGCCCGTGCCGCGGGCACGAGCCAGAGCGTGGCCGTGACCATCGCGACGCGCAGCCACGTAATCAGTCCGGGTTCGAATGCGTCGAGTCCGATGGCGATGAACAGGAAGGACGATCCCCAGATCGTGCCGATCGCGGCGAAGAGGCCCCAATCGAGCATGGTGAACGCACCCCGATGCGTTCCGACGCTCGTCGACATCACTCCGCGTGCGATCGTCTGCCCTTCCGTCCCCTGGCTAGGTCCCTTCACGAACGACGTCGAGATCCCGCGATCCGTGACACATGGTGCGCTCCGATGTCGAGGGAAACCGCCGCACCGGCACCTGGTGTTCCCTAGAACCGGGTGATCGATCCGGCCGGGGGTTCCGAGTAGGCCTCCGGGTGCACCGCCCAGGCGAGGATCTCCAGTCCGTCGACGATGCGTGGTCCGGGCCGGGAGAAGAACGACGTCGCGTCGACCGCGAACGCGTTGTGGTTGCGCACGGCCGGCGTGTCGGCGATCTCGGGGTGCTCGATCACCCGCACGCCCTCGACCTCGGCCTCCTCGAGGTAGTAGCCGCACGGCATGTAGATCAACACCTCGGGGGACGCGTCGCGGATCTCCCGATGGGTCACGGTGCGCGAGGGCTCACCCTTCGCACCGAGGAGGTTCGTCGCGCCGACTGCCTCGACCATCTCAGGCACCCAGTGTCCGGCCGCGAACGGCGGCTCGGCCCATTCCAGGCAGAAGACGTTCACGGTGGGCAGCCTCACGGCCGTCTGCTTCGCGCTCGCGATACGCGCTCGGAGCTGAGTCGCGAGCTCGGCGGCGCGCTCAGAGGCGCCGAGCAGCGACCCGACGATCTCGATCTGGTCGACAACCTCCCCGAGCGTGCTGGGGTCGAGCGAGACGACCTTCGTGGCCTCGGAGAGTCCGAGTTGGGCGAGCGCCTGCTCGACGTGGCCGGCCGGCACCGCGCAGACCCGGCACAGATCCTGGGTGAGGATCACGTCGGGTTGCTCGCGGCGGATCAGGTCGATGTCGAGCCGATACAGGGGCTGACGCTCGCCCATCTTCTGGCGCACGGCCGCGTCGATCTCGCGCGAGGTGAGGGGGCGACCCTGGGCCAACGCGCTGTGCGAGACGACAGGCTTGGTCACGGCATCTGCCGGGAAGTCGCACTCGTCGGTCACGCCGACGAGGTCGTCGCCGAGGCCGAGCGCGTAGACGATCTCGGTGGCCGCCGGAAGCAGGGACACGATCTTCATCGACGCAAGTCTCCCAATCGGTCGGCGGATGTGAGCACCTCGACGAGGTCGCCGAGCGCCCGCCCGACGACGGCTCCGTCGAGCACCCGGTGATCGAACGTACAGCTCAGCGTGCAGGCGGGCCTGGCCACGACCGCGCCGTCGGCGATGAGGGCCCTGGCCTCGATCACGCCGACGGCGAGCGTCACGCTCGTGCCCGGCGACAGGATCGGCGTCCCCGCCTCGCTCCCGTAACTGCCGGTGTTGCTCACGGCGACCGTCGCACCCGTGAGATCGGCGGGCGAGAGCGACCCGGCCCGCGCCGCCTCGGCCAACCGCGCCACCTCGGCGGCGATGTCCGCGATGCCCAGCGAGTGGGCGTCGCGCACCACCGGCACCACGAGGCCACGCTCGGTGTCCGTTGCCAATCCCACGTGCACGCGGTCTCGCTCGGTCACCTGCCCATCGCCCCACAGGGCGTTCAGTGACGGGTGCATCGCGATCGTTCGACACAGCGCCGCGACCACGACCGGAAGCGGCGACACGCCGAGCTCCTTCCTGAACACCTGGAGCGCCGAGCAGTCCACCGTGCGGAAGGTCGTCACCTGGGGGATCGCCGCCTGTCGCTCCAGGTTCGTCGCGATGACCTTCCGCGAAGCAGCGTCGGCGCTCGTCGCCGGCGCGCCGCTCCCGCGTGCCGCCTCGACGTCTTCCGCGGTGATCCGCCCGTCCGCCCCGGATCCGACCACCGACGCGAGATCGACCCCGAGCTCCTTCGCGAGCTTGCGCACCGGCGGTGTCGTCCGGCCGCCGCGGGAGGGATGTTGGTCGGGGGTGGCGGCGGAGTCGGCGTCGGCGCCGGGCTGGGGCTGACCTGATGAGTCGCCGTCCTCGGCCACCTCATCGGCAACGGCGAACGTCGCCAACGCCCCTCCCACCGCGATGGTCGATCCCACCGGGCCGTGCAACGAGATCACCACCCCCGCGTACGGCGACGGCACCTCGACCGTCGCCTTCGCGGTCTCGACCTCGACCAGCGGCTGGTTCAGCGCGACGGTGTCGCCCTCTGCGACCAGCCACTCGACGATCTCGCCCTCCTCGAGTCCTTCCCCGAGATCGGGCATCGAGAACAGGCGCTCGGCGGACATCAGTAGGCCACCACGTCTCGCACGGCGGCGGTGATGCGCCGCACGCTCGGCAGGTACCGGTGCTCGATCGTCGCCGGTGGGTAGGGCACGTCGTAGCCGGTGACGCGGCGCACGGGCGCCTCCAGGAAGTCGAACGCCTCCTCGACGATGCATGCGGTGACCTCCGCGCCCAGCCCCAGGGTCTTCGGGGCCTCGTGCACCACGACGGCGCGCCCCGTCTCGCGAACGCATCGTGCGATCGTCTCGGTGTCGAGCGGGCTGAGCGTGCGCAGGTCCACCACCCGGGCGAACACTCCGTCCCCGGCCAGGGCCTCTGCCGCATCGAGGCATCGGGCGACCATCGCGCCGTACGTGAAGATCGTGGCGGCGTCACCCTCGCGTACCGTGGCCGCGATGCCGATGCCGGGCCCCTCGAGTGTGAGCGTGGCCTCGGCCTTGGCCCAGTAGCGGGCCTTCGGCTCCAGCACGATCACGGGGTCGGGGTCGGCGATCGCGAGCCGCAGCAGCCGGTAGGCGTCGCCGGGGTTGGACGGTGCCACCACCTTGAGTCCGGCGGTGTGCACGTAGAAGGTCTCCGGACTCTCGCCGTGATGCTCCTTGCCCTTGATGCCTCCGAACGCCGGCATTCGGATCGTGATCGGCATGTCGACCCGGCCGCGAGTGCGTTCCCGCATCTTGGCCACGTGGTCGACGATCTGCTCGAGGGCCGGATACGAGAACGCGTCGAACTGCATCTCGACCACGCTGCGCCAGCCGGCGAACGCCAGCCCGACCGCCGCTCCGGCGATGCCCGACTCGCTGATCGGCGTGTCGAACACCCGCCGGTCGCCGAACTCGACCTGCAGTCCGTCGGTCACCCGGAAGACCCCACCCGAGCGGCCCACGTCCTCACCGAACACGAGCACCCGGTCGTCGTCAGCGAGCGCGTCGCGCAGCGCCGCGTTCAACGCGGCCACCATCGTCACCTCAGCCACCGAGCACCTCGCTGCGCTGAACGGCGAGTGCGGACGGCGGGTCGGCGTAGGTCCAATCGAACATCCATTCCACGGGAGGCGGAGGTTGCGCGATCACACCCTCGCGGATGGTGAGCACCTGCTCCTCGATCTCGGCCTCCCAGCCGGCGAGCAGGTCGTCGTCGATGTGTCCGGCCGCCAGCAGCCAGGAGCGGAATCGAGCGATCGGGTCGAACCCACGGGCGTCGGAGACCTCGTCCTCACCGCGATAGCGACCGGGGTCGTCGGCCGTCGAATGCGCGCCGACGCGGTAGGTGAGCGCTTCGATGAGGGTCGGCCCCTCGCCGGCGTACGCGCGGGCGGCCGCCTCGCGGGTCTCCCGATAGACCGCGAGCACATCGTTGCCGTCGACCCGAATGCCGGGGAAGCCGTAGCCCTCGGCTCGTTTCCAGATCTCACCGGCGGTCTGGCGTGCCGTCGGTACGCTGATCGCCCATCCGTTGTTCTGACAGAACAGCACCGTCGGTGCCCCGAACACGCCGGCGAGGTTGGCTGCCTCGTGGAAGTCGCCCTCGCTCGTGCTGCCGTCGCCGAAGTACGCGAGCGAACACGCACGAACACCGTCGAGCGCGAGACCCATCGCGTAGCCGACGCCGTGCACGATCTGCGTCGCGACCGGGATGCAGATGGGGCCGAACCGGGTCGCGCGCGGGTCGTACGGCCCACCGTGCCAGGTCCCCCGGTGGTACGCGAGGTACTGCACCGGGTCGACGCCACGCACGAGCGCGGCCGCGAGCTCGCGGAAGGTCGGGAAGACGAAGTCGTCGGGTCCGAGCGCCATGGCACTGCCGACCTGCGCTGCCTCCTGACCCTCGAACCCCGGGTAGACGGTCAGCTCGCCCTGACGCTGCAGGGCGATGCACTCTCGGTCGAGCCGACGGGCCAGCAGCATGAACCGGAGCATCGCTCGGAGGTCATCGGGGCCGAGGCCGACATCGGGGTCACCGACGAGCGAGCCGTCCGGCGCGAGCACGCGCCGGGGTTCCGTGCCGCGCCAGTGGTGTGGTTCGGACGCCACGCGGATCCCCCTCGAGTCCCGATCATCGGATGCCGAGAGCATAGGGGAAGACCGTGGGCCCGCGGCTCGAGCCCGCACTCGTACGAAGGCAACCCGTAGACTCGACCGACATGGTGCCGAGCGCCTATCTCCGCGTGTATCAGCCGCTCGATCGGTTCGAGCGCGCCGAGCAGCTGCATTGGGAGCGCTTCCTGCTGCATGGGCCGGAGATCGCGTCGATCCGACCTCGCTACGCGGACCGGCAGACCGTGGGCAGGCTCGGTGTGTTGGCTCCGGCCGACTCCGACAGTGCCGACGTGCTGCACGTCGGCGGACGCACCTTGATCAGTCCCAGGCGCATGCGGATGCGGGTGCTGGCGGCGATGGTGTCGTTCCGAGAAGCCCAACCCATCGAGCTCTGGGAGCAGTTCGTGCCGAAGAAGGATGGCCGCCGGGCCGCCCGCGACCTCGCCCGGTTGCGACGCCGGGACCCCAACGCCGTCTCGTTCTGCCACCAGAGCCCGTGGCACGTGCCGGTCCGCTGGTTCGTGCTGTTCCGGGATGAAGAGCGGGAGCTCACTGAGGATCCCTACGGGCGGTGGCGACTGCGGTACCGCACGTCGACCCGCCGTGCGATCCGTCGGGCCGAGCAGGCGATCGGCCCCTTGCGGCGGACCGATCTCGGCCCGATCGGCGACCTGATCCTCGATCTACACCAGTGGATGGTGCAGTTCGACCCGGACTCGATCGTCGAGCTCGACTATGCGGAGCTGTGCGACTTCCAACGTTGGAACGAGCTCGATGACGATCACTCGGCTCGCGAGGTCCTTGAGGCGCTGCAATCGTTGGAAGCCGGCGAGTATCCGAAGGCAGCCGATGTGTACCAAGGAGTACTGGCGCGATGGGCCGAGGTGCGGACGCGCGAGATCTTGAACTGACGGTTGGTTCCGATGTGGCCAGGGGCAGAATCGAACTGCCGACACCGCGGTTTTCAGCCGCGTGCTCTGCCAACTGAGCTACCTGGCCCGGGCCGGTAGACAACCTGGCAGGAATCGCCACCGAGGTCACCACCAGCGCGTTGAAGTGTAGCGAGTGGAGGTGGGTCCGGGCTCGGTAACGCCACCTCGGCCTTCGGGACGTTTCCGGGACAGCCGCGATCTTACCGGGTGGTGCCGGAAGTGGATCGAGTCAGGCGGCCACTTCGCCAGTCCTCAGTGGCTCTGTAGCGGGCCAACGTGAGGGCGTTGACCA
>JAOUEA010000118.1 GCA_029858935.1 Actinomycetota bacterium | reverse complement strand
GACGCGGCCATGGAGCTCCGCTCCATGGATGAAGGGGACGTCCTCGAGCTCATGACGGACGACTTCGAACCGTTCAGGTCCGACGTGGCCGTCTGGTGCTCGCTCGTTGGGCACAAGCTCCTGACGTCCGAGTCGATCGCCGAGGGGCATCGGTTCCGGATCGAGAAGGGCACGCCAGTCGATCGGAAGACGGGCCTGGCGATGGTGATCTCGGACCCAGGGCTGAACGAGCTGCTCTCGCCGCTCGGGTTCGCATGGGCGGCGGCGCTCGAAGGCATGGCGGTGAACCTCTACTTCCAGGGTCCCGCGGTTCGGGTGCTCTCGAAGGGGTTCCACCCGAAACTCAAGGGCTGGGCGCGCCCCTTCACTCGCTTCGCGGCCTCCGGTCAGGCGAAGACGGGCCATATCGCCGCGCAGGACAAGCTCCGCCAGATCCTCGAGCTGGGAGCGACGATCTACCTCTGCGGCCCTTCGATGGAGCACTTCAGGGTGGCGCGTGAGGACCTGATCTTCGAGGACCTGAAGATCGTCGAGTACCTGACCTTCATGTCCATCATGGAGCGGGCGGACGTGCAGCTGTACGTCTGAGCGAGGGCTCCTCGAGCGCGACGTCTACATCGGCCCCCTGAGCGCCAGGTAGCGCTCGGCGGACCGATGCAGAGCAGGAGCGGGATCAGCACCGCGTAGCGCGCCACGAGATCGAAGGATCGCTCCTCGACCAGGAAGCGACGGACGACGAGACCCCCGAGCATCCACATCACGATGCCGAGCGCATGCGCGACGCGGATCAGCACATAGACCGTTTCGAAGTAGTGGTCGAGGAACGAACGCTCCAAGCCGGCGTCCCGGAACCTCAGCGTGCCCTTGCTCGGCTGGCCGCTCGCCGCCGGCCGGCGCCCCCTCCCCGGTAGCACGTCCCGAACGCTACACCCGGGCTCCCTGCGCGGCGTGCGCCTCGTCGAGCCACACGAGCCGGAGTGACACCGCCATCATCCAGAACAACGACGGCCACATGCCGGCCCGCTGGAGGAGACCGGGAACACCCTCGATCCATCCCAAGGCGACGATCGGCCCTGAGACCAGGCTCAGGAGCCCGATCCAGAACGACGCGGCCTGCCAGCGGGTGCCGAATCGGCCGTCGGTCCTGAACACCGACGCCGAGAGCATCGCGGCCAGCGGAAGGCCGATCGCTCCCGGCATGCTCCAGAGCCCGTGAAGCTCGCCCGTTCGGGTGACGTCGACGCAACCGGCGTCACAGGGGAAGAAGCCCACGACGATCATCCCCACCCCCGCGACCATCACGAGGGCCGTCGCGATCGTCTTGGCGATCCCGTCGCGCAGGAGCAGGTGATACGCGGCGGCGAAGCAGAGGATCACGACGCCCAGGCCCATGAAGCCCCCGATGTTCATCCAGGTCCGGTACGGTGAGTCGACCGCGCCCAGCTCGCTCTGCGTGTCGCGGATGGGGTCATAGCCCTCCCACATCCAACCGAGCAGGAACGTCAGTGCCACGTAGAGCACGACGCCGATGGCCACGATCAGCGCCAGAACGCGCCCCACCGCAGCCGTGGGTGTCGCCGTACCGAGCCCCGCCGACCCACCCCGGTCGCGACGAACGCCTGCCTGGCCCACGACGCGAGCATGGCTGCACGCCCGGGGCGGGCGCAGGGTCCCCCGGCCCACCGTCAGCGGGTCGAACGGGAAGCAGCCGCTCGGACGCGTTCCCCCGACCTGATCGAACTGATGGTGGACGTCGCGATCGGCTCGCCCGGAGTCTGTGTGATGCCGGCGTTCCTGAGGCTCACGACCCACAAGAACCCCCCTGCAGGGGCTCGCAAAGCGGCTGTCGACGTCGGACTCGCGTTCCGAA
The DNA here is from genome assembly GCA_029858935.1 of Actinomycetota bacterium. Classification (GTDB taxonomy): domain Bacteria; phylum Actinomycetota; class UBA4738; order UBA4738; family HRBIN12; genus JAOUEA01. The sequence continues at coordinate 5,404 of JAOUEA010000118.1, read as the reverse complement.
GGCTATTCCTCGAACCGGAGATCCAGGGAGCGCTCGGCGCGGATGATGCTCCCTACTGGAGAACCGCCCTTTCCTATTGCGTGGAGGGGGGCCTCCAGGCGATGTTGGACGAGTACGTGCACTTCAAGACGACGTCCTGAGACAACCTCTCAGCGCCGCGTCAACCACGCTCACCGGCGGCCGAGGAGGACGCGGGCCGGCGTAGGCTGACGGGGGCCCGATCTCGACGGTGCACGATCTGGAGATCTGGGCCAAGGCCCTGTCGAGGGGCAAGCTCGTGAGCGCGGCCACACAGGGAGCGCGCCTCGAGGATCGACTCGGCGCAGGCAACGGTCTCGGCATCGAGTTCGTCCCGTTCGGGGGCCTGAAGGTCATCGCAGCCGAGGTGCTGGCCTGAGGTCAGGGCGAGAGCGCTTCTGAGCGTGGAACCTGAGCGTGGCGGCGGGCCTCGACGACGGACCCCATCGCCCTCAGCACATCCTCGGGCAGCGGTTCTACAAAGTGTTCTTCCCAGACCTCGAAGACCTTGGTGCGGGCCCTCTCGCGGAGGGTCGTCGACCCGCCTGACTCCCAAGTCATCCGCGATTCCCACGACAACATCGACGGGAGCCAGAGCTCTCGGAAGTGATCGCGCGTGTGACGTTCCCCCAGGAACTGGCCACCAGGCCCGACCGCTCGGATGGGCTCGAGGGCGATCGACTCATCGCTCACGTCGAAGGGGGTCGTCGCCTTGCGACCCATGTCAGCTAGTTCGTCGGCGATCACGAGCGATTCGGGCGAGAACAACAGGCCCCCTTCGATACAGCCGGCGTCGAAGACCAGGTCAACCCCGCCGAGGATCGCACCGAGCCCGTAGAAGGCGGTCTCGACGGCTGCCTGCTCATCCATCTCCTTCGAGTCACCGCCGAAGCTCATGCCGACCGACGGGAGCTGCCATCGGCGGCAGAGTTGGCCCATCGAGACCATGAACCTGAACCCGTCGGGGCCGCCCGTCGTGACGCTGCCGGTGCGCATGTCCATGAGGAATGGAACCGTGCCGGAGATGAACGGAACGCCGGGAGCCCGCAACTGGGCGAGTACCAGTCCCATGAGGGTTTCGGCGGCCGAGATCACCATCGTGCCGGCGATCGTCGCCGGGCCGGTCGCACCCACCTGAGGAGCCGCCTGGCAACAAACGGGGAGTCCCCGATCGGCCGCCGCGAACAGCTTGTCCACCGTCTCCGGGTTGAACGTCAGCGGGGAGACCGAGTTCAGGTAGGGCACGAGGAACGGCCGCTCCCGGAGGGCGTCGGGGCTACCGGCCACGAGCTCGGCCATCGCGTAGATATCGCAGAGCTCGGGAGCCCCCGCGACCAGCACCATGAGGGGCTTCGTCGTGTTCGTCACCATCTCCACGAATTCGCACTGGTTCACGATGTGCAGGGGCAGATCAGTGGATTGCCGCGTCACGCCCGGGGTCGCGACGAAGTCGATGTGGTCGAGCGCGTCGGCCAGGCGCGTGGACTCGGCGGTGGCCTCAAGGCTGAACTCCTCAACCCGGCCGGTGCGCGGATCAAGGTAGTTGAGGTTCGTCACGCCGGCCCCGACGTAGACGCGGCCCGTTCCAAGGCGCAGCGCCGGCTCACCGTGACGGTCGAAGATCGTGAACCGGGATGGCGCGACCTCTAGCGCCTGCTCGACGAGCGCCGGCGGGATCCGGACCGTCTCGCCCTCGGAGCTTCCTCCGTGCTCGACGAGGAGCCCTCGTCCCTCCTCGGTCATGATCCGGGCGCCTACCTCGGAGAGCACCCGAAGGGCGGCGTCGTGGATCCGATCGAGGTCGGTGTCAGTCAGCAGTTGCAGCGTCGCCACGTCCTGATGATGGTGAGCCGCGACCCGACGGCACGAGCGGCCAAGGGACCTGGGGCGCAGGGCCGAAGGGCCCTGCCCGCGGTTGGACCCGTGCTGCACGGTCCTCCTGGTGGGGAGGGCCGATGCAGGCGAACGAGATCTTCGAGTCGATGACAGAGAGCGTCCTCGACGGGGACGCCGAGGGTGCGGCGCAACTCGCGGAGCTCGCACTCAAGGCGGGGATCGATCCGCTCGTGGCGATCGACAAGGGCTTCCTCCCGGGCGTGACAGAGATCGGCGACGCGTTCGGAGCGGGCGTAGCGTTCCTGCCGGAGCTCGTCATGGCAGGAGCTGCCATGAAGGAGGCCGTTTCGGTGCTGGAGCCGGTGATGATCGAGCGAGGCGCCACCCGAGAGCAACTCGGCACCGTCGTCCTCGCGACCGTCCGCGGCGATATCCATGACATCGGCAAGAGCCTCGTCGGGACGATGATGTCCGCGCACGGGTTTCGAGTGGTCGACGTGGGAGTCGACGTCGCTCCCGACCTGATCGTCCAGACGGTCCGCGATGTCGACGCTGACATCGTGGGGCTCTCCGCACTCCTCACCACGACGATGCCCGCTCAAGGCGAGACCATCGGAGCCCTGGATGCGGCGGGTCTCCGTTCACGGGTGAAGGTGATGATCGGGGGTGCGCCCGTCACGGCTGAGTACGCGGAGGAGGTGGGGGCCGACGCGTACGGAGAGGACGCGGTGAGCACGGTCGCGACCGCGCGTCGCCTTCTCGGTCTCGCTGGGAACGGCGAGCCGGTCCGATGAGGCGTCGCCTCCGCACCGCGATCGTTTGAGCCGGCGGTGGCGCGGCGTGGCACGGAACGTGACCTCGGGTTCGCGACGGTGGCACTGGTCCGGTCCTTGCCGTGGATACACTCCGGCGCGGTTCGCTCCCTGCTCGAGAAGGTGGTCCACGCGTGAACGATCGGTATCAGGTGGCCGTCATCGGGGGCGGCATCGTCGGCTGCAGCGTGCTGTACCACCTCACGCTCCGAGGCATGACCGACGTGGCCCTGTTCGAGCGCGACGAACTCACCGTGGGCTCGACGTGGCACGCAGCCGGTGGCTTCCATGCGATCAACGCAGACACGAAGATCGCTGCGCTGCAGAAATACACGATCGGCCTGTATCCACAGATCGAAGCGGAGAGTGGACGGAGCGTCGGTCTGCACATGACCGGCGGCATGGAGCTCGCGGGCACGCCGGAGCGCTGGCGCTGGCTGAGATCCGAGCTCGCGTGGCTCCGCACGCAGGACACCGAGGCGTACCTCCTCACTCCCGGTGAAGCCGCCGAGATGGTGCCGTTGATCGACCCCACCGGCCTGCAAGGTGCGCTCTACGATCCGCTCGAAGGAACGCTCGACCCGAACGGCGCGACGCACGCCTACGCAGACGCCGCGGTGGCCCGTGGTGCCGCCGTGATCAAACACAACCGCGTGCTCTCACTCAGTCGGCTTCCCTCGGGGGAGTGGCGCCTGCAGACGGAGCGCGGAGACGTGACCGCCGAGCACGTGGTGAACGCCGCAGGGCTGTGGGCCCGAAGGGTCGGCGCCATGGTCGGCCTCGACCATCCGCTCGTGCCGATGGTGCATCACTACCTGGTCACCGATTCGGTCCCCGAGGTCAAGGCCATGAGGGGGATGATGCCCGCGGTCACCGACCTCGAGGGCTTCACCTATCTGCAGGCCGAGGGTGACGGCGTGCTGCTCGGCGTCTACGAGCAGAACCCCCGTCATTGGAAGGTCGAGGGTGCCGATTGGGACTTCGGCCAGACGCTCTTTCCTGAGGAACTCGATCGCATCATGCCCGAGCTCTCGATCGGCTTCGACCGCTTCCCGGTACTGCGCGACATCGGCATCAAGCGGTGGGTGAACGGGGCGTTCACCTTCACCCCCGACGGCAATCCGCTCGTCGGTCCGGTCGCCGGTGTGCCCAACTACTGGGCGGCGTGTGGTTGCATGGCCGGGTTCTCACAGTGTGCCGGCATCGGGCTCGGCCTGGCCAACTGGATCGTCGACGGCGACCCCGGCGAAGACATCTTCGCGATGGACGTCGCCCGGTTCGGTTCCTACGCCTCCGACGATGAATACCTGCAAGAGACGACGGCGCAGTTCTACGCGCGGCGGTTCGTGATGGCCTACCCCAACGAGGAGCTTCCAGCCGGGCGCCCGCTGAAGACCACACCCTGCTACGAGGAGTTCCTCGCCGCCGGCGCGGCGTTCACGGCGAACTTCGGTCTCGAGGTGCCGCTGTACTTCGCGCCCGCGGCCGACTTCGAAGAGCATTGGACCCTCGGTCGCTCGAACGCCGAGCCGATCGTCGCGGACGAGGTCGAGGCGGTGCGGACGGCCGCCGGCGCCTACGAGATCGCGCAGTATGCCCGGTATGAGGTGAGCGGACCGGGTGCGCACGCGTGGCTCGATCGTCTCGTGGCCGCCCGTCTGCCGGAGGTCGGTCGCATCAGGCTCGCGCCCATGCTCAACGACGCGGGGCGTCTGATGGGCGACCTGACCGTCACGCGCCTGGCTGAAGACCGGTTCTGGCTCACCGGTTCCTACTACCTCCAGGAATGGCACTGGCGGTGGTTCGATCAACACCGGCCGGTCGACGGCGTCGAGCTGCGGAACATCACGGCCGACCGCATGGGCTTTTCCGTTTCGGGCCCGGCTTCGCGCGCCGTGCTGGCACGTCTCACCGACGAGGACGTGTCGAACGAGGCCCTCGGGTTCTTGGCGGCCCGCACGATGGGCGTCGTCGGCGCGCCGGCGCTCGTCGGGCGCATCTCCCTCACCGGAGAGCTCGGCTACGAGATCGTCGTGCCGGCCGATCGGCACCTCGCCTTGCTCCACGAGCTGCGTGAGGCAGGCGACGACCTCGGACTGCGGCTCGTCGGCGATCGCGCGATCGACAGCCTGCGCCTCGAAAAGGCGTACGGCATATGGTCGACCGAGTTCACGCAGGCCGTCACGCCGACGATGTCGGGGCTCGACCGCTACGTCGCGATCGACAAGGGTGCGTTCGTCGGCCGTGAGGCGGCGGCCCGAGCGCGGGCGGAAGATCCGGCTCGGGTGCTCGTGCTGCTGGAGGTCGACGCCACGGATGCGGACGCCGCGCAGGACGACGGGGTGTGGGTCGGCGACCGCAGGGTCGGCCTGGTCACCTCGGGCGCGTACGGCCATCACGTGAACATGAGTCTCGCCCTGGCGTATCTGGATCGCGATGCCGCCGGCCCGGGTTCCGAGCTCACCGTGGTCGTCGTCGGCGAACCGCGGCAGGCGCGGGTTCTCCCCGAAGCTCCCTACGACCCGGGAGGCACGAAGCTTCGGACGTGAGCGATGGGCTGAGACGCTGGCTGCGTGCATAGTTTCTGGGGGTTGGTCCACGAACTGGCTGCGTAGACTTTCGGCATGGAAGCCGTGGATCCGGACGCTCGCAGCGTGCCGAGAGGGGATCGACTCAGGTCGTTGAATCTATGGGCCGGCGCCCTGCATCTGGCGCAGGGCGCCGGCCCATAGATTCAA
>JAOUEA010000117.1 GCA_029858935.1 Actinomycetota bacterium | reverse complement strand
GAGGCTGCCGACACGGTTCGCCGCGTCGAGGCCGAGTGCCTCGACGGCGTGGTGCGCGCGGCGGACGCGCTAATCGAATCGCTGTCGGCGGGCGGGAAGGTGCTGATCTGCGGCAACGGAGGCAGCGCCGCCGACGCCCAGCACCTGGCGACGGAGTTCGTGAGCACGCTCACGATCGACAACCCACGGCCGTCGATCCCCGCCATCGCGCTCACCACCGACTCCTCGCTGCTCACGGCGATCGCGAACGACTTCGGTATCGAGGGGGTGTTCGCCCGCCAGGTCGAGTCGCTCGCTCGCGCCGACGACGTGCTGATCGCCATTTCGACGAGCGGGAACTCGGCGAACATCGTGCGAGCCGCCGAGCAGGCGCGCGCTCAGCAGGTTCGCGTGATCGCCCTGACGGGCGCGTCGGGAGGCTCTCTGGCGCCCCTGGCCGACGTCGCGATCCGCGTGCCCTCGACCGTGACCGCGCACATCCAGGAATGCCATCTGGCGGTAGAACAGCTCCTGGCGCTGCTGGTGGAGCGTGCGCTGTATCCGCCCGCGCCGACGAGCTGAGCGCGGTCGCCTGTTCGAGGGGCGCGTCGGTCTCGGCGAGCGCGGGGGCGGCCTTCAGCCGTTCGAGGATCTCGCGAGTCCGTGCTGGGATGCCGGATCGGGCGGCGTGTCGGTGGCAGGCGTCACCATCCGTACGACATGCCTTCCCCTACCGCCGAACCGATCCAGACCACGCTCGAGCTCGGCGTGCCGTTGGCCGAGGTCACGTTCTGCGTGGTCGACCTCGAGACGACCGGAGGCTCTGCCGTCGACGATGCGATCACCGAGATCGGCGCCGTGAAGTATCGGGGTGGCGAGCGGTTGGGGTCGTTCCGGGCTTTGGTGGACCCTCGGCGGCCGATCCCGCCCTACGTCGCCCACCTCACGGGCATCGACGACCGACTGGTGTCGGGCGAGCCGCCGATCGAACAGGTGTTGCCGGCCTTCCTGGAGTTCTTCCGGGGGTCGGTCTTCGTGGCCCACAACGCCGGGTTCGACTTCGGGTTCCTGAACGCCGCGTGCGACGCGCTGGACTATCCGGCGCTACCGGGTCCGCCGCTGTGCACCGCCCGGCTCGCCCGCCGGGTCGTGTGGCCCGACGTCCCGAACGTCAAGCTGCAGACGCTGGCGTCGTACTTCCGCACCCGGGCGACGCCGACCCATCGAGCGCTCGACGACGCTGAGGCCTGCGCCGAGGTCCTGCACGGGTTGCTCGAGTTCGGCGGACGGTTGGGCATCGTGACGATGGGTGACCTCATCGAGGCGGTGCGTGCGCGAGGGCGCCCCAACTTCGGGAAGATCCGCCTGGCCGACGCGTTGCCCCACGCGCCCGGCGTCTACCTGTTCCGTGGTCGCGACGGCCACGTGTTGTACGTGGGCAAGGCCAACGACCTGCGCGGCCGAGTGAAGTCCTACTTCTACGGCGACGAGCGCAAGAAGATCGTGAACCTGCTCGACGAGGTGACGTCGGTCGAGGGCATCCGGTGCGGCGGCGAGCTCGAAGCTCTCGTCGTCGAGGCCCGACTGATCCGTCTGCACGAGCCGAAGTACAACCGGCGGGGCAAGACCTGGCGCCGGGGCGCCTACCTGGCCCTCGATCCCCGCGAGGCATGGCCGCGCATCAAGGTCGTGCACGCGGCCAAACACGACGACGGCCGTCTGTACCTGGGCCCGTTCGGCAGCTCGGCACGAGCGCGCCTGGCCAAAGAGGCCCTCGAGGAAACCGTGCCGATCCGGCGCTGCACGACATCGATGGGCGTGTCGACGCGGTTTGCCCCGTGTGCCCTCGCCGACATGGGCCGCTGCGTCGCGCCGTGTGACGGACGCGTCGAACCCGAGCGCTACGGAGAGCTCGTCCGGTGGCTCGCCTCCTCCCTGAGCACCAGCCCCGGCGAGCTCCTCGAAGCGCTCGAACGACGCATGGCCGCGCTGGCCGATTCCGAGCGGTACGAGGAAGCCGCGTCGGTACGCGACCGGCTTCGAGCCTTGGCCGAGGGCCTCTGGCGATCGCGGGTCGACGCGTGGCTCGTCGGGGCGGGAACGCTCGAGCTGCGCACCGACCGCGGCCATCTGCTTCGCTTCGACCGGGGCTCGCTCACCGGCACGCACATCCACGTGGGCGACGAACCCTTCACGACACCGTGTACGCGCGAGCGAGCCGACGAGCTCTCGGTCGTGCGGTCGTGGATCGCCAAGCACCGACCCCGCGTCGATCGCTGCGATCACGCGCCGTCCGAACCCGTCGACGGCGGGGCTGCGCTGAGCAGGGTACTCGCCCGCACGCGCGATGCTGCTTCCCCACGCGCGGCGTCCCAAGGACGCCGTGGCCGCCGCGGCTAGACTGGCCTGCATGGAACGAGCGGTCATCGTCGAAGGCGCTCGCACCCCGGTCGGGAAGTTCCTGGGTTCGTTCGCCCAGACCCCGGCGGTTCAGCTGGGAGAGCTCGCCGCGATCGAGGCCCTTCGACGAGCCCGCGTCGCGCCCGATCAGGTCGAGCAGACGATCATCGGCCACGCGAGGCAGGCCGGGAACGGTCCGAACACCGGACGCCAAGTCAGCATCAGAGCGGGCGTCCCCAAAGAGGTCAGCGCGTACAACGTCAACATCGCCTGCGGCTCGGGCATGAAAGCGACGCAGCTCGGGGCCCAGCAGATCATGCTCGGCGAGAGCGAGGTCGTGCTCGTCGGCGGCATCGAAAACATGACGCGCGTGCCGTACCTGCTTCCGGACATGCGGCTCGGACACCGGCTCGGCAACACCGAGGCCGTCGACGCGATGTATCGCGACGGCCTCCTCGACCCCCTCTGCGAACTGATCATGGGCGAGACCGCCGAGAACCTCGTCGACATCTACGACGTCTCGCGCGAGGAACAGGACGAGTTCGCCCTGCAGTCCCAGCACAAGGCAGCGGCGGGGGCCAACGGGCGCGGCGCGGAGATGTTCCCGGTCGAGGCCACGCTCGGTCGCACCACGATCACCGTCGACGACGACGAGCACCCTCGACCCGACACTTCGATGGAGTCGCTCGCGAAGCTGTCGCCCGTCTTCCGTGAGGGCGGCAGCGTGACCGCCGGGAACTCGAGCGGCCTCACCGACGGGGCGGCCGCACTCGTGCTCATGAGCGAGTCGCGGGCAACGTCGGAGGGACGCGAGCCGCTCGCCGCGATCACCGCGATGTCGTGGGCGGGCGTGCCGCCCGAGATCATGGGCATCGGCCCGGTGCCTGCTACCCAGAAGGTCATGGACCGGCTCGGTTGCACGATCGACGACTTCGAGCTGATCGAGATCAACGAGGCGTTCGCCGCGCAGGTGATCGCCTGCGAACGGGAGCTGAAGTTCGATCGCGAGCGGCTGAACGTGAAGGGTGGGGGCATCTCGGTCGGACATCCGATCGGCATGAGCGGGGCGCGTATCATCCTCGCGCTGGCCTATGAGATGAGGCACCGCGACGTGTCGCTGGGTCTCGCCACCCTCTGCATCTCCGGGGGCCAGGGCTTGGCCGTGGTGCTCGAGCGAAGGTGAGAGGAGCCTGGCAACGATGAGTGCCGTGCACGCGGTGGTCCTGATCCAGTGCGAGATCGATGTCATCCCCGAGGCTGCGCAAGCGATCGCCGAGATCCACGGCGTGAGTGAGGTCTATTCCGTGGCCGGCGAGTTCGACCTCATCGCGATCGTGCGGGTGCCTTCGCACGACCAACTCTCGAGCGTGATTCCCGGCGGTATCGCCAGGGTCGAGGGCGTCGACCGCACCGAGACGCTGATCAGCTTCCAGGTGTATTCGAAGCACGACCTCGAGCGGCTCTTCTCCCTCGGGTTCGACGAAGCCTGAGCGACGGGAACGCGCCATGACCGACCTCGAGATCGACGCGGTGGTGCTTCCCGGGGACGACGCCGAGCTTGTCCGCTACCCGGACGACGAGATCTGGCTGCGAGCCGCCGGGCACGGCGACATCCAGGTGGCCGGCTACACCTGCACCGATCGCGACGGTCCACCGATGCATCGTCATCCCTGGGACCAGGCACAGATCGTGGTGGGCGGGTACGCGGAGTTCCGGATCGCGGATGAGGGATGGACCGGCGGAGGATCGGGAACCGTGCATGCTGCCGAGGGAAGTCGCGCACTCGGTGCGCATCCCCCGCGATGAGGCGAGGCTGATCCAGGTCTCGGTCGGCGCCCCCTACGACGGGTTCGCGAGGGACATGGCGGCATCGTTCGCAGAGGGGGCCACGCTCGAACGCATCGGCGAGCCGCCGCGAATCATGGGGTGTCGCTGGGTTGATCCGCGGGGCGGTCAGATCAACGAGGTGTAGCTCACGCCCCCGGGCCAGTCGACGGCAACGACGAGCGCGGTCCTTCCCCACTCGCTCAGGTCCCCTCCATCGCGCGCTTCGTACTTCTCGAGCATGAGACGCCGTGCGGCAGCGTCGTCGTCGCTGCTCTCGTCGACGACGCGGGCACGCGTGACGCGTTTGCGCCCGCCGAGCTCCAACTCGACATCGGGGGTGACCATGAGGTTTCGAACCCAATCGCTTCGGTCGCGATCGCCGGCCATGAGGAACACGGTCTCGTCACGGATCGCGAACCACACCTCGATGCGGTGCGACGTGCCGGTCACGCGCCCCGTGGTCGTGAGGTAGCAGAAGTCGAGTGCGGCGACGTTGCTTGCCATCGCTACCAGATGGCCCAGATCACGAGCGCCGCGATCACCACGAGAGCACCGACGAAGATGGCGAGATCCGCCTTCTTCACCTTGCCAGGCTGTTGGTAGTTGAACCCCATGACCCTAGAGACGGTAGTACTCGCGGAACCGCTCTGGCGAGAGCCAATAGATGTGCTGGCGCACGGTCGATGCGTATGCCCGTGCCTCGGTGTGATCGTGGCACGCTCGCTCGAACACGGTCACGCCGGCGTCGTCGACGATCGCTACCCGCCAACCGGGGGCTTCGTCCTCCTCTCGCAGCTCGACCGCGTACCTGTTCTCGTCGGTCACCGTGTCGTTCATCAACCCTGCTGAACCAGATTCTGCTCGAGGCGATCGAGATGAACGCGCAGCGGGCCCAGCACCGAGTCGCGATCGAGCGAGAACCCCGGCCGTAGATCGGCGATCTGTTCGAGCGCCTCCTCGAGCTTCGTTCCGGCTTCTTCGGCGTCACGCAGGGCGTTCACCAGGGTGACCGCGTAGTCCGGGCTGAACGCCCGCCCGTCCCAGGGCGAGGCACCCCCGCTCTCGATCACCTGTTCCAGGAGGAACTCTCGGCCGTTGCGCTTGTCGGTGCCCTTGATCTTCACGCGCTCTCCTTCTCGGTGACGAGTTCAAGCAGTCGATCGGCCAACTCGAACGGATCGACGGGCTTCACGAACGAGGCGTCGGCGCCAGACCATCGCGCAAGCCACGCATCGTGCCTGCGTTCCAGCAGGATCACGATCACGCCGTCGTAGGGCTGAGCGTCGTCGCGCAACCCCTTCGCCAGTGCGAACGCACCCGCGCGCGATGCGATCTCGTCTGCGACGATCACGTCGGGGCGATCTCGCTGCGCTGCCCGCATGCCCAGCTCACCGTTGGCTGCGGCCCTGAATCGCAGCTCCGTGCCGAGCGCTCGTTCGATGCTTCGCACCGCGAGCGCCATCAGCTCGCGCGAGGCAGGGTCGGGCGACACCAGCAGCACGTCCACGGCAGGATGCTACTCGCTCCCGGGGGTGTGAGACGCGAGAGGCCCCCGGCGAGGCCACCGTGGTCTTTGCGTGTCCGCGGGGTGACGCACTAGGCTCGCGGCGGTCGCTCGGATGCGCCGGATCACGGCGCAGACCACGAGGTCCGCATCGATACGAGGAGGGAACGTTGGAGAGCACCGGGAAAGCAGCCGTGGCGGAGTTCGTGGCCACGTTCGCGCTCATCTTCGTCGGAGCGGGGGCCGTGATCCTGAACGCCAACGGCCAGCTGGACCTGACCGGGGTTGCGCTCGCACACGGCCTGGTGCTCGCGATCATGGTGTCGATCACGGCGCACATCTCGGGAGGGCTGGTGAACCCCGCGGTCTCGATCTCGCTGTGGGTGACGGGCAAGCTCCCGACCTCGCGCGCGGGAGCGTTGATCGTCGCAGAACTGGCCGGTGCGGTCGCCGGCGCATTCCTATTGAAGTTCCTTCTCCCGACGGAACTGTTCGACGTGGGTGGCGGGGGCGCGCCGGCCCTCGGTGACGGCATCGCCGTCGGCAAGGCGATCCTGATCGAGGCCGTGACCACGTTCTTCCTGGTCTTCGCAGTCTTCGGCACGGCGGTCGACGACCGTGGGCCGTTCTCGAAGACGGCCGGACTCACGATCGGACTGGTGATCGCCTTCGACATCATGGCGTTCGGTCCCTACACGGGAGCCGCGATGAACCCCGCTCGTTGGTTCGGTCCGGCACTGGCCACCATGGACTGGTCGAACTGGTACGTCTGGATCGTCGGCCCCGTCGCGGGTGGCATCATCGCGGGCGTTCTGTATTGGAGCGTCTTCCTGAAGGACAAGGAACCGGCGACGCCCTGATCGCGATGGTATCCGACTTCTACCTCGACGGCGCGTCTGCGACTCCCCTACTGCCCGAGGCGCGGGCGGCGTTCATCGAGGCGCTCGACGCCTTCGGCGACCCGCTCCAGATCCATGCCCCGGGACGTGCGGCTCGCTCGATGCTCGAGGAGTCACGCGGCACGATCGCGGCCGCGATCGGCGCACAACCCGACGAGATCGTATTCACCTCCGGGGGCACCGAATCGGTCGCGCTGGCGATCTGGGGCGGTGCCCGCGCGATCCGAGAGCTGGGCACGCGCATCGTCGTGAGCGCCGTAGAGCATCCGGCCGTCGGCGGAGTGGGGCACGCTCTGCAGAGCGACGGCTTCGAGGTGGTCGAGATCCCCGTCGACGCGTACGGCCGAGTGGACCTCGATCGATACGCGGCCGAGGTGCGAACACCGGGCACCTTGCTCGCCAGCGTGCAGCATGCGAACCACGAGCTCGGCACGATGCAGCAGATCGGTGAGGCGGCGCGGCTCGCCCGCGAGGCCAAGGTGCGCTTCCACACCGACGCGTGCCAGACGGTGGGCCGGCTTCCCGTCGACGTTGAGACGCTGGGCATCGACCTGCTGTCGTGCTCGGCGCACAAGTTCGGCGGACCCCCGGGGGTCGGCGCGCTCTACGTGCGACGAGGGGTCGGCATCACCGCCTATCCGTGCGGGGACGATCGGGAGCGCAAGCGCCGCTCGGGCATGGAGAACACGCCGGGCATCGCCTCGATGGCGGCCGCGCTGCGCGTCTCGCTCGAGGCGATGAGC
>JAOUEA010000116.1 GCA_029858935.1 Actinomycetota bacterium | reverse complement strand
CGACGGAAGCACCCCGGTCGGATCGTCGACCACCCGCGGATCGCCACCTTGTGCCTCGACCATCGACCGGAAGCGCTCGAGTGCCGTTCCGTCATCGATCGCGCGCTGCGCATCTGCGGTCGCCGTGGCGAGATCCGCCCCGCTGGTCGCGACCGCACCGCGGGCCGTGAACGCGACGGCCAGCTCGCGCAGCCGCCCGCGATGTTCGCCCCGGAGCACGTCGACGGCCTCGACGACGTCGAGCGCGTTGCCCACCGCATCGCCGAGCGGTTGCTCCATGTCGGTCACGGCGACCCGCGCTTCCCGTCCCCATCCGTGGGCGAGCCCGAGGCAGGCCTCGGCCAGCGCCTCGGCGTCTGCCGCAGTCTTCATGAAGGCACCGGCTCCCGCCTTCACATCGAGGAGGATCAGGTCGGTCTCGACCGCCAGCTTCTTCGACATCACGCTGGCGGCGATCAGCGGGACCGAGGGCACGGTCGCCGTCGCGTCACGCAGCGCATAGAGCTTGCCGTCGGCCGGCACGAGCCGCTCCGACTGGGCGGCGACCGCACACCCGACATCGGCGACCTGCCGCCGCATCTCGTCGGGCTCGAGATCGGTGCGCAGCCCGGGGATCGATTCCAGCTTGTCCAGCGTGCCGCCGGTGTGGCCGAGTCCCCTGCCCGAGAGCTTGGCGACCGCCATGCCCAACGACGCGGCCAGCGGGGCGAAGACGAGGGTGACCCCGTCGGCCACCCCCCCGGTGGAGTGCTTGTCGACCGTCGCTCGCTCGAGTCCCTCGAAGCGCACGGTGTCGCCCGACGCGATCATGGCTCGCGTCAACGCGAGCGTCTCGGCACCGTCCATCCCTCGCAGCAGGCACGCCATCAGGAAGGCCGCAGCGAGCGCGTCGTTGACCTCTCCGCGTGTGTAACCCTCGACGAAGGCCTCGACCTCGTCGGCAGAGAGGGAATAACCGTCGCGTTTCGCGGCGACGACCTGGCGGGGATCGCTCATGGTCACTCGGTCATCACACCTTCCCTGCAGTGCATCCGTGGTTCAGCCTTCACTTGAGGGTGCGACTGCCGGTCCCACGATTCCCAATCGATCTGCGAAGCTCGACCCGACAAGACCCTCGACCTCGACGCTGAGGAGGGCGGCGACCGTGTGCCCGAGATCGCCGAACTCGCGGACGCCGATCTCGTGAGGCCCACCCTCGAGTCCGGCGGCAAGGAGCGGTGTGCGTTCCCGGGAATGGTCGGTCGGCGGGGTCGTCGGGTCGCACCCGTGATCACCGGTGATCAGGAGCACGCCGCCATCGAGCCCCTCGATGAGTTCCGGGAGGCGCCGGTCGAAGCTCTCAACCGCAGCCGCGTACCCGCGGGCGTCGTTGCGATGACCGTATTTCGAATCGAAGTCGACGAGGTTGGTGAACACGAACGCCGGGCCGGGCCGATGCAGGTACTCGAGCGTCAGGTCGACCCCGTGGTCATTGGAATCCGAGTAGGTCGCCTCGCCGATACCTCGCCGATCGAAGATGTCCTGGATCTTCCCGACCCCGTAGACGGGCAGGCCCGCCGCCGTGATCGCGTCCAGCACCGTCGGACCGGGAGGCGGCACCGAGAGGTCGCGGCGTTCCGGGCTTCGCACGAAGGCGCCCGGTTCACCCTCGAACGGTCGAGCGATCACTCGCCCCACTCGGTGCGGAGGGGCCAGGATCTCCCGGGCGACCCGGCACCATTCGTACAACAGATCTAGCGGCACCACGCGCTTGTGGCAGGCGATCTGGAACACGGAATCACCACTCGTGTACACGATGGGCTTGCCCGTCGCGAGATGCTCAGGGCCGAGCCGCTCGATGATCTCGGTTCCGGACGCGGGCTCGTTCCCGAGGAGCGACCGGCCGATCGCCCGCTCGAACGGCTCCACGACCTCGCGAGGGAACCCGTCCGGGTACAACGGGAAAGGCTCGTCGAGCCGGATGCCCATCATCTCCCAGTGTCCGGTCGTGGTGTCCTTGCCCGCCGATCGCTCGACCGCCCACCCGTGCGCTGTGCCCGGATCGGCCCGTGCCGCGACGCCCTCGATCTGCGTGAGCAGGCCGAGCCCGAGCGATTCGAGGGCCGGCGCGTGCAGGCCCCCGACCGCTCGAGCGGTATTGCCCAAGGTGTTCGAGCCCTGATCCCCGTACGCCTCGGCGTCGGGTGCACCTCCGACCCCCCACGAGTCGCACACGAGCACGAGCACCCTTGGAACGGGGGCATCGAGCTTTCTCGTCACGCATCCACCCCTTCGTTCTTGCAGTCGATGCACAGCATCGCCCACGGCAGGGCGTCGAGTCGCTCTTCTCCGACGGGGCCCCCGCATCGTTCGCACCGACCGTACGTGCCCGCATCCATCTTCGCGAGGGCACGCTCAACGTCGCGCAAATTCGATCGGAGTGCGCGAGAGACCGAGATGAGCCGTGACCGCTCTTCCGTGCTGTGGGAGCGGTCGGCGAAGCCCCGATCGTCCACGAACGTGACCTCGTCGGAATCGGGATCGGCGCCCTGGGCCACGATCTCCTCGCGCAGATGGACCCGTTGCGCCTCGAGCGCGGCCCGCCGAGAGGGGGTGGTCTCATCGTCCATCGTGTTCCTCCTCGAGCTCGCCCCCGGAACCTGGAGCGCGAGCTTCCTGTGGGGACGTCTCCCTCCTCGCCCGGGGGTGCGACGTGTAATAGACCTCGCGCAGATGCTCCCGAGTGACGAGTGTGTAGATCTGGGTCGTCGCGACGCTGGCATGTCCGAGCAACTCCTGCACGACCCGCACATCGGCGCCGCCCTCGAGGAGGTGGGTGGCGAACGAGTGTCGCAAGGTATGGAGCGAGACATGGCGGTCGATCGCCGCCGCCTTCGCGGCGGTGCGTATCATGCGGTCGCAACTCTGCCGCGACAGGCGGCCCCCTCGCTGGTTCAGGAACAGCGCCCCACGATCACGTCCCCTGACGAAGGAGGGGCGGGCGGTCCTGAGATACGCCTCGATCGCTTCCCGGCCGTAGCGGCCGAGGGGCACCTCTCGCTCCTTGCCACCCTTGCCGAGCACGCGCACCGACCCGTTCTCAAGGTCCACGTCGTCGACCGCGAGCCCGGTGAGCTCCGAGATCCGCAGGCCAGATCCGTACAGCATCTCCAGGATCGCTCGATCGCGCCGTCCGGCAGGCGACGACGGGTCGGGCGCCGCGAGCAGGCGCTGGACTTCCTCGATGGTCAGCGGATGCGGCAGGGATCGGGGCAGCTTCGGCTGGGCCACCCCGGCCGCCGGGTCGCGCGTCGCGACACCCTCGCGGACCATGAATCTGTGGAAGTTCCGCACCGACGAGAGCGCGCGGGCCACCGACGTCGCTCGATACGTCCGTTCGTCCTCCCCGTAGGTGGAGGCGCTGACCGAGGCCACGAACGATCGCACGACCGACTCGTCGACATCTGCCGGCTCGACGATCGCCCGCGATGCGAGGAACCGAGCGTAACGCCTGAGATCTCGGCGATACGCGGCGATCGTGTGCTTCGAGAGCCCTCGCTCGACCGTGAGGTGGTCGAGGTACCGGGCAACCTCGCTCTCGATCGCCGTGGACATGGAGCGCTCCTCGGTCACGGCCGTGATTCGTCGACCTCGTTGATCATGCGCGACAAGGGCACTGCCTCGAGCCCGTGAGCGGTGGCGACGCCCTCGTTCGTGATCGCACCACCGTAGACGTTGACGCCGGCGGCCAGCTCGGGGTCCGCTCGCACGGCGTCGTCGATCCCTCGTGCCGCGATCGCCGCCACGTAGGGAAGCGTCACGTTGGTGAGCGCATAGGTCGAGGTGCGGGGCACGGCACCTGGCATGTTCCCCACGCAGTAGTGCACGACCCCGTCGACGACGTAGGTCGGATCGGAATGCGTCGTCACATGCGACGTCTCAAAGGTGCCCCCCTGATCGATCGAGATGTCGACCAGCACCGCGCCGGCTTGCATCGCCGAGAGCGTCTCGGCGCCCACGAGACGCGGCGCCTTCGCCCCTGGGATCAACACCGCGCCCACGACCATGTCGGCCTCGATGACCAATCGCTCGATCGCGAGCGCCGAGCTCATGACCGTCTGGATCCGCCCGTGCCAGATCCGATCGATGTCGCGCAGGCGATCCACGTTGCGATCGACGACCGTCACGTCGGCTTCCATGCCGGCGGCGATCTGGGCGGCGTTCGCCCCCGCCATGCCCGCCCCGAGCACGACCACCTTGGCGGGTGCGACGCCCGAGGCTCCGCCCATGAGCACACCACGACCACCGCGAGGCCGCTCGAGGACCGCTGCCCCTTCCTGGGGCGCCATGCGGCCGGCGATCTCCGACATCGGTGCGAGCAGCGGCAGCCGGCCGTCGCTGGCCTGCACCGTCTCGTAGGCAACCGACACGACATCGGTATCCGCGAGAAACCGCGTGAGCCGCTCGTCGGCCGCGAGATGCAGGTACGTGAACAGCACATGGCCCGGCCGAAATCGCGGGTATTCCTCGGGCTGCGGTTCCTTGACCTTCACGATCATCTCGACCGCCGAGAACACGGCGTCGGCGTCCGGCACGATCTCGGCGCCGGCAGCCTCGAACTGCTCGTCGGCGATCGCCGATCCGAGCCCTGCCGATGCCTCGACCACGACTCGGTGACCGGCCCGCACGAGCTCGCGGACGCCTTCCGGTGTCGCGGCCACCCGAAACTCGCTGTCCTTGACTTCCTTCGGGATCCCGACGTCCACGCCCCGGTGTCCTCTCTCGCACTTCGGTCACCGGGTACCCACCCGTGGGCTGCCGGTTACGTGCCGACGCAAGCGTACTGAACGCCGCTCCTCCCGTGGACCGTCAGGCCACGGGGAGCGGTGGCCTCCCGGCAGCCATCAACAACGCCAGCGCCGTCTTCGCGTCACGAACCCTCCCGGATCGAGCGGCCGCGACCATGCGATCGAGCGGCTCGAGCACGAGTTCGATGCCGGGCTCGACCTGGCCGGACGGTTCGAGCTCGGTGCGAGCCCAGAACACATGCACGTATTCGTTGCTCGAACCCACCGAGGGGAACACGCCGCCGAGGAACTCGATCGTCGTGTGTCGATACCCGGTCTCTTCCATGAGCTCCCGACCCGCGGCCGTGAGCGCGTCTTCACCGTCGACATCGAGGATTCCGGCGGGCACTTCCGTGATCACGTCCCGGACCGCCGGCCTGAACTGACGCACGAGCACCACACGGTCGTCGGGGGTGACCGGCAGCACCGCGGTCGCGTCGTGGCGGCGCACGACCTCCCATGGCCCGAGCGACGGCCACTCTTCGATGTCGACACGGACGAACGCCCCGTCGAACGCGGTTCGCGCTGAGAGCGGCTCGGGCACGCGGATCAGCCGGTGGTGGTCAGCGATCGACCGGCGTGCGCCCGTCGATACGACTGAGCCGCGCCGACGAACTCGCGGAAGAGCGGATGCGGCCTCGTGGGCCGCGAGCGCAGCTCCGGATGGAACTGGCCGGCGACGAAGAAGGGGTGGTCCGGGAGCTCGATGATCTCGGTGAGCCGGCCGTTGTGGGAATTGCCCGACAACACGAGTCCATGCGCCTCGAGCTGCGCGTGGTAGGCAGGGTTGACCTCCCATCGGTGACGGTGCCGTTCGACCACGACCGACTCGCCGTACGCTGCGGCCGCCTTCGTGCCGGGCACGAGGTGACAGTGCTGCGCACCCAGGCGCATCGACCCGCCCAGATCGGTCACGTCCTTCTGCTCCGGCAACAGGTCGATCACCGCATGGGCCGTGGCGGGGTCGAACTCGCTCGAGTTGGCGCCGTCGAGCCCCATCACGTTGCGCGCGAACTCGATGACTGCGCATTGCAGGCCGAGGCAGATGCCGAGGAAGGGAACCTCTCGCTCGCGGGCGTATCGAACCGCCGCCACCTTGCCCTCGACCCCTCGGATGCCGAAGCCTCCCGGGATCAGCACGCCGTCGACATCTCGCAACGCGTCCTCGGTCGCCTGACCTCCGAGGTCGTCGGAGGCAACCCATCGGATTTGGACGTCGGCTCCATGATGGAACCCGCCGTGGTAGAGCGCCTCCATCACCGAGAGGTACGCGTCGCGCAACGTGACGTACTTGCCGACAACGGCGATCGTGACCGGTTCCGAGGCGGCATGGATGCTGTCGACGAGCCCCTCCCACTCGGTCAGGTCGGGCACCCCCTCGATCCGCAGATGCGTGGCCAGCTCGGAGTCGAGGCCCTCGCGGTGCAGCACGAGCGGTACCTCGTAGATCGATGGTGCGTCGGGCGCGCTGATCACCCCGCTGATCGGCACGTCGCACAGCAAGGAGATCTTCTCCTTCAGATTGCGCCCGATCGGGCGGTCGGAGCGGCAGACGATCGCGTCGGGCTGGATGCCGAGCGCCCGCAGCTCCTTCACGGAGTGCTGGGTGGGCTTGGTCTTCAACTCGCCGCTCGGACCGATGAACGGCATCAGTGACACGTGCACGAAGGCGCAGCGGTCACGTCCGATCTCGTTGCGCAGCTGCCGGATCGCTTCGAGGAACGGCAACGACTCGATGTCGCCGACCGTGCCCCCGATCTCGACCAACACCAGGTCGGCGGCCTCGGTGTCGCCGAGGGCACGAACACGCTCCTTGATCTCGTCGGTGATGTGCGGGATCACCTGCACCGTCTTGCCGAGGTAGTCACCTCGCCGCTCTTTGGCGATGACGCTGGAGTACACGGCGCCTGTCGTGAAGTTCGAGCCCCGATGCAGGTCGGTGTCGAGGAACCGCTCGTAGTGACCGAGGTCAAGATCGGTTTCGGCGCCATCGTCGAGCACGAACACCTCGCCGTGCTCGAAGGGGTTCATGGTGCCGGGGTCGACGTTGACGTAGGGGTCGAGCTTCTGAACGACGACCTTCAGACCGCGGGACTTGAAGAGGCGCCCGAGGGAGGCGGAGGTGATGCCCTTGCCGAGCCCGGAGGCGACTCCCCCCGTGACGAAGATGAACTTGGGCTGCTGCCTCACCACGGGACCCGACTCTAGCAGAGGGTTCCGACGCTTCGAGCCCGCTGGACCGGAAACATCGGGTCACGCACCGATGGCGCCTGCCTTCACCTTGTCGGCCTCCTGGAGAAGCTCTTCCGCGTGGGAGACGGCGCTCGAGCTCTCGTCGAGCCCGGCCAGCATGCGAGAGAGCTCGCGCACCCGCTCAGCCTCGTCGAGCACCTCGACCGACGCCGCGCCGCCTCGCTTGACGATCCGCACGTGCCGATCGGCGAAGCATGCGATCTGGGGAAGATGCGTCACCACGATGACCTGGCGGTCGCGCGCGAGTCCCGCCAGGCGCTTGCCGACCGCGAGCCCGGCCCGCCCGCCGATGCCGGCGTCGACCTCGTCGAACACGAGCGTCGGGACGTCGT
>JAOUEA010000115.1 GCA_029858935.1 Actinomycetota bacterium | reverse complement strand
GGAGTTGCTGAAGTTGGCCGCGTCGAAGTCGGTGTCGCTTTCCACTGGCAGAGGTGTCGGCGATGCCGCGGCGTGTGGGATCGTCCGCGAGCACTCATGCGGGCATCGGGAGCACGGGGGCCACGTCGCCCTTGTACGTCCTGCGCGACTTCCCGAATCGCAGGTACAGCGATGGGAGCACGAACAGGTTGAGCAGGGTCGTGGTGATCAGCCCTCCCAGGATCACGATGCCCATCGGGTACTCGATCTCCTCAGCTACGTGGGACTGAGCGCCGGGAGCATCGCGATGGCCCCCAACATCGGTGAGGACTTCGTCGGCTGGAGCCGCCCGCGCCCGAATCGGCATCACGTCGACGTCGCCGACCCTAGCTTGCCGGAGCACGCCCGGTTCAGCGCACCCAGAGGCGGCTGAGCAGGATCCCCCACTGAGGGTGCACCTGGACGTTCTGCGTTCGACCGGAGATCGCGTACGTCTGGATGGGGTTCGCGAGGGGAGCCCATACGGCGTCCTCGACGAGCCGGTGCTCGATCTCGATCCACGTGGTGTTCGCATCCGCGGGATCGGTCGCCTGGAGCCGCTGAGCCTCGTCGATCGCCGCCCCGAGCTCGTCGTCGCAAAGCCCCGAGGCGTTGGCGCCCGAGCCACACTGGAACTGCGGAGGGATGAAGTCACCGGCGCCCGGGTACCCCGCTACCCAGCCGAACAAGTACGCCTGCGCCTTCCCCCCGTAGACCGCGCCGACGTACGTGTCGAGGTCGTGCACGATCTTGAGCTTCGCTCGCAGACCGAGCTCGTTCATGACCTCGACGACGTACCGCATCGCCTCGACCCTGCCGGGGAGCTCGGCATCGCTCACCCAGACGGTGACCCGCTGCCCGCGGACATCCGCGTCTCCGATCAGGGTCCGGGCACGATCGAGGTCCGGCGCCGACCACACCCCGCTGTCGGGCCCAAGCGTGTAGGGGCAGAACGGTTCGTAGCCCTGGACGTTCGGCGGAAGGACCTGGCACGTGGGGCGATAGTTCGCGGGACCTCCGAGCAGATCCACCACGTGGTCTCGATCGATCGCGAAGTTGAGGGCTCGCCGCACCCGAGCATCGTCGAAGGGCGGCCGACGCAGATCGAACCCGAGGTAGAGGGTGCTGGGGAGCTGCGACACGACCGTCTGGTCGGGGTGGGTCGTCTGGAGCGATGCCAGGTCGGCCGGAGCGGGCGTCGCGGCCATCCAATCGAGGTCGCCGGCGACGACACGATCGAACGCGGGCGCGAGCCCCTCGTCGAAACGCCACGAGATCGCATCGACGAACGCCTCGGGCTGCGCCGCCGCCGACCATTCTTCGAACCGTGGGTTGCGCTCCAGCCCGAGGCGATCGGCACCGACATCAGAGATCATGTAGGGACCCGTCGCCGGGAGCGCCGCCGTACCCTGGTCCTGGAGAGGGGTCGAGACCGGCACCGGGAACGCGGGCGGAAGCGCGAGCTTGAAGGGCAGATCGGGATCCGGGGTTGCGAGGTGGAACGTCACGGCCTGTTCCTCGACGACGACCGATGCCGACAGGTCGCACGATGACGGTTCCTGGACGCAGGACTCAGCACCGTCGATCGCGCTGTAGAGGTAGGCCCAGCCCTCGTCGGCGCCCGCGAGCGTCCGCTCCAAGGCGTGCCTGAAGTCCTCGGCTCGAACAGGGTCTCCCGTCGAATAGTGGATCCCGTCGCGCAACGGGAAGCGATACGTCAAGCCATCGTCGGAGACCTGGGGAAGCCCGGCCGCCAGATCCGGCACCAGGCTGGCGCCGTCCGGACCCCCGACCTTCCGGTAGGCGAGCAGCCCGTCGTTCGTGACCGAGAGGATCTGCCAGCCGATCGAGTCGGTCACGAAGGCAGGGTCGAGCGTGGTGGGGGTGCTGGTTCCGGGTGAAGAGACGGTCAGGGTCCCGCCGCGATGCTCTTCGGCCGACGCTCCCACCGCCAACCACACGCCGTCGCCGTCGATCACGAGCGACGCCGCCGACGCTCCGACCGTCACCGTCCGCTCGACCGAATCCGTCACGGGGTCGATCGAGGTGATCGAGCCGTCGAACTCGTTGGCGACCCACACCGATCCCGCCGCATCGCCGAGCGCGTTCGGCCCGTCCCCGACGGGGATCAGCGCTTCGACGCGTCCGGTAGCGGGCTCGAGCCGCGAGACGGTGCCGTCGAGATGGTTCGCGACCCAGATCGATCCGTAGGCGGACAGCACCCCCGTCGGGTCGGAACCGACGGTCTGGATGAGCGTGACGCTCTCGGTCGCGGGATCCACGCGCGCGATCGAGGCTGGGGCGACCGAGACCCACAAACCGTTCGCCGTGAACGCCACGCCGGAGGGCTGGCCCGAGAGCGCGACGGCGTCCGTCTCACCCGAGGCGGGATCGATCCGCACGAGCTTGGCACCGATCGAGTCGGCGACCCAGAGCGCACCGTCACCGAAGGCGATCCCTGCCGGCGTGATGCCGACGCTCCGGATCGTGTCGGTGACCTCGTTCGTCTCGTCGTCGATCCGGCTGACGGTGCCGTCGCCGGCGTTCGTGACCCACACGGAACTGTCGCCCACCGCTACACCCGCCGGCGAGGTACCGACCCGGATCGTGTCCGTGATCGATCCATCATCGAGGTCGACCCGCGCCACGACGCCTCGGTCCGGTTGGGCGACCCACAGGCTCCCGAACCCGATCGCGCTGGCTCCCGGGCGCTGCCCCAGCTGGGCGGCGAGCTCGAGGCTCCCGTCCCCGGCGCGCAACCGTGCGACCGAGTTCGTCCCGATATCGACGGGCCCCGTACCGGATCGGATCGCGGGGACCGCGAGAGCGACGAGTGCGACCACGAGGGCAACACCGACACCGACAGCCCAGCGCCGGGAAGTGAGCCATGTCCGGGCCCGACTCGGAGAGGGCTGGATCTCCTCGAGGCGCTGCTCCGCCTCTTCCCGCGCGACCGGCTGGGGTCGCGGCACGCCGTCCAGCTCCGACACCACGAACACGTGCCACTCGCCCTCGACGCCCTTCAGGATATGGCCTCCCCTGTCCACGAAGCCGAATCCCGCCCCCGCGACCAGATCCTTCGTCGTCGCCGTGACCAGAACGTCGCCGGGTCCACCCAACGACATCACGCGCGCCCCGACGACGACGGCGATGCCGCCGAGTTTCCCCCCGACCTGCTCACATTCGCCGAAGTGCACACCGCTGCGCACCTCGATGCCGAGCCGCCGCACCGACTCGGTCACGGTGCATGCGCATCGGAGCGCGGCTGCCGGCTCCCCGAAGCTCGCGAAGAAGCCATCACCGGCGGTGTCCAGCTCCTTGCCACCGAACCGTTTGAGCTCCTTCCGGACGATCGCGTGGTGACGTGCGATCAGCTCCTTCCACCGCGCATCGCCCAGGCGGCTGGCCACCGCGGTCGAGTCCACGATGTCCGTGAACAGGACTGCGGCCAAGGCCCTGGTGCCGGAACGTCCTCGCACGGCCAGCAGTGTGCATCATCCGCATCGGAGGGTCGAGTTCCAGGTGCAGCCACCGCGAGCATCCGTGTGTCCGGCGGGTCCCGTTCGTCAAGGGGGAGTGCGTTCGGCCCAGGCTTGAATGACCTATCGGGACATGTATGAGAGATACCGATACGGGTCTATGAGCGCGTCCTGGCTGCAGAGCGTCATGCCTCATCTTGGGGGGAATCGACTGCTCGGGGACACGGCCGGAGGTCTCAACGCTTCCCCTTGGAGTTGCTCAGCAGGAATGACTGGTGTCATGTTCATCGTCGCCACCGACGCGGCCGTCGCCGGCGACGTCCTGGTGCGATCGACGGCATCCTCGCCATGTCCCAGTAGTGAAACGAGAGAACGAGGCCCTCGCCATCAGCTACGTGGGCCGAGAATCATCGAAGCGCCCACATCCCCGGCGGGATCAGCTCACTCATGCTCCTGACGTTGAGCCGGGAGTTCATCCTTCTGCTCTCCGAGTCAACCGTACGTCGATCACGGCTTCGATCGTAGGGCCCCGAATGGCCCGCCCGGCCGCGGCCCCCTAAGGGGTGTGGGGGCTGGCGTTCAAACACACCTTTCGAGCAAGGGGGTCGGAGAGGTCCCGCCCCCGAACGCGCGAATGGCCCCAGGCTTTCCACGAGCACGGGCGCATGGTGGAGTCGACGGTAAGGCTCTGCCGAGAGGGGAGTCAGATGCGCTGGTCTCGCGTCGCGGTGCTGGTGGTGTGTTCTGCACTCGCTCTCTCGCCTTTGCCCGGGGCGTCGGCAGCCGGTCGGGTTCCGCGTGTGATTCCCGCCTGGCCGCTCTGTGGCCGCTGGACGAACACGGCGACACCTGCGGTCGACGGCGACGCCACATACTTCGACATCGAGGTCGTGGATCCGTGGCACGCGTATGCGCTCGGTGCCCGGCTGACGGTGCGGAAGCAGCTCTGGCGCCCGCTCGTCGCCCTTTGGGATGGCTGGCGCTGGACGTCGATGCCGGCGCCTCGAAAGGGCACCGACGTGACGGACTTGGCGGTCGTGTCCCCGAACGAGATCTGGGCCGTCGGGGAGCACAAGGTGAGGATCGACGGGGACCGGCACTGGCGACCGGCGGCGTGGCGGTTCAACGGGAAGAGGTGGACGAAGGTCCGCGTGCCCTCACCCGGCTACGGGGACAGCGAATTCCAGGCCGTGACGGTGATCCCCGGCACGCGGCAGCTATGGGCGGTAGGCACGCATTACGCTTCCGTCGGCGGATGGCCGAGCAGGCCCTCCCCGCTAGCGATGCGCTGGAACGGGCGACGGTGGCGCGAGGCTTCGATGCCCGAGTTGCAGCGGGCGGCGATGCTCCGGGACGTGACCGCCGTCGATCGGCGCATGGTCTGGGCGGTCGGGACCGCGATGTGGCCTTGGCAAACCGAGGGAGGCGCGTCGTTGCTCATGCGCTTCTCGGGGGGTCGCTGGCGCACGGTGCGATCTCCCGATATCGGAGTGCTCGACGAAGTCGGCGGCGGCGGCGCGCGCGATGCGCTTGCGGCCGGTTGGTTCGCCGGTGTGCTGCGCTGGAACGGCGAGCGGTGGTCGAAGATCCCCCACCGACGGCTGCCCGGGTCTGCGCGGCTCCGGCCGCAGGGCGTGGCGTTCTCGATGGAGGGCACCGCGTGGATCGCGGGGAACCTCCGCAGAGGCCAGGATCCGAACGACGCGGAGAGCTACGTCCCGGTCGCCTACCACCGGACCTCGTCGGGGTGGGTTCGCACCATGGTGCGCCGTGTGGGCAGTCCGATCTCGGTAGCGGCGATCGACGCGGCGACGCGGCATGACGTGTGGGTCGTGGGTAACGTCGGCGTCTTCGGAGGGTCGATCCTCGACCCGGTCGACGCCGCGCCGATCGCCCAGCACTGGTGCTAGATGCCCTCGAAGGAGGTGCGCTCGTGACCACGAGGAGCACGAGGATCGTCGGAGTGCTGGTCGTGCTGGGTCTGCTCCAACCGGTTTCCTCGGCGTTCGCGGGCAACGCCGATTGGGCACAGGTGGGGTTCAACGGCAGTCTGAGCAAGCACAACCGGCTTGAGTCGACGCTGGTGCCCTCGAACGTCGATGGGCTTCGGGTCGACTGGATGCGGCGCCTCAGGCCCGACATCGGTTTCATCTACGAGGACGCATCGAACGTGAGGATCGTGCAAGGTGGACAGGTGTTCGCCGCGTGGTCCGGGAGCGAGGCGGCCTATCAAGTCCTCGTCGCGCTCGACGAAGAAATGGGCAAGCGGCTCTGGGCGGTTCGTGACGAAGACTGGATCGAGCCGATGGCGGCGACGTCCTCCACGCTGATCGTCGGGATCGGTTCACGCTCGCCGTCAACCCGTGCGCTCGATGCCGGCACGGGTGAGTTGCGCTGGTCGCGTGTCGCCGCGAGGCCACTCGTGGCCGACCGAGCGGTGCGCCGCGTGATCGTCGTGGAGGGCAGGGTCGGCGAGCGGCGGGTCTCATCGCTCGACGCGTCGACCGGGGCGCTCGTGTGGTCGCGACGGCTCCGCATCCGCTTGCGGGGCTGGGGCAGCGAGGTCCTCCTGACGCGTGGCCTCGTGGTCATCCCCGTGTCGACCGAGCGTGGGCGGCGGATCGTAGTCGTTCGGGCGTCCGACGGGTCCACCGTCTGGTCGCGACGCCTGCACGGCGACCCGATCCTGGCAGACGGCGGGCGGTTCTTCACGATCCGCTGGGCCAAATTCGACGTGATCGTCGAAGGAGTGAGCCTCGACGAGGGGTCGGTCCTGTGGGCTTATCGGTCCCCGTTCCGCACGATGATCGCGGCGGCGGGCGGCGGTCGGGTCTTCGTGAACCGGTCGGAGTGCGTCAGGGGTTGCGAGGGTGAGGGCTACGGGATCTACCGCGGCGACGTCACCGCCCTCGACGCGGCGACGGGAGGGATCCTCTGGCGCCGGTCGGGTCATGCGTCGCGCGGTCCCACCCTCTGGCGCGCGGACGCGCTCGCGAACGGACTGCTCGTCGTCAGTCGCGTCGGACTACGTCGTGGCCGGTTCGGTGCCCTGGCCGCCGCGACCGGGAGGGTTCGGTGGATCCGGACGTTCGGTCCACGCGGCGTCGTCGCCGTGGTCGACGCCGTCGCCAACGGAGCGGTGTTCGGCGGGATCCTGGGTGGTCGGCGAGGGGGACGGATCGTCCGGCTCGCCCTTCCATCCAACGAGGTTTCGGGGAGCGTTCCGTGAGGATCGCCGCTCGTGTTCTCCTGAGGTTTCGGAGGTGACGGGTGATGAAGAGGTCGAGGAGTCGGGCGAGGCGATCCGGTGGTTTCGTCGCAACCTGTGTGCTGCTCGCGCTCTCGGTACCAGTTCCCGCGAACGCCGGCGCCCCCGATCTGCTCTGGTCGCGCGATGCGGGACGGATTCTCTCCGACGTCGCCGTGCGCCGAACGAGCACGTATGTCACGGGCAGCATCCGCGTCCGGGGAACCGAAGCTCTCCTCGTGCAGCGCTACGGAAGCGCCGGCGGCGTGCTGTGGAAGAAGACGTGGCGGCCGGCGCCGGTTTCGGGACGAGAGCCGTGGGCCGAAGGGCTCGCGATCGCCGTCGGAGCCGACGGGGCCGTCTACGTCGCCGGGGGCGCCAGCGGATGCGGTGACCGTGAGCTTTCCTCATGGTTCCTGCGCAAGTACGCCCCCGGAGGGCGGTTGATCTGGTCCCTCATGCCCCCGACCGAGCAGGGGTGCTCGTTCAGAGCGTCCACGCACGCTCACGACCTGTCCGTGCGGGGCGGACTCGTGGTCTCCGCGACGACGGTATTCGGCGGTGACAACTCCGACGGGATGCTCGACGTCTTCTCCACTCGAGGTAGGCACCTTCGCACGATCGCCTTCGAGCCGGTCGGGCCTCCGCCCGGGAGCCGGGATGACGTCGAGGGCGTCGCGATCGGACGTCGCGGACGCATCTACGCCGGGT
>JAOUEA010000114.1 GCA_029858935.1 Actinomycetota bacterium | reverse complement strand
ATGGACGATGCGCCCCTCGGGCACGGCCCAGACCTCGCCCTCGAACCGCAGCGTCGAGAAATCCTCGAGCGCTCGGTCGTCGAAGCCCATGCCGGCGAGCCCTTCGATCTCGTCGTCGGTGAACGAGAACGCCTCGAGGAAGGCCAGGCACGATTCCAGCCCCGCAGCGACCAGGAAGCCGCGGGTCTTGGGGAGCCCCCGGACGTAGAGGCTGAACGTCGCGAGGCCGTCCATGTCGCGCCGCAGGTAGCTGGCCGCCATGTTTAGTTCGTAGAGGTCGGTGAGGAGGCCCCCCGGCATGCGCGTAGGCTACTCGCATGTCACCCGGCCGCACGCCCCCTGGCCGCGCGCCGATGCCCGAGCAGGACCGGTTCATGGCGCTGGTCGCCGAGGCGCTCGACGAGCTTCCCGAGTGGGTGCGGGGAACCCTCGACAACGTCGAGGTGCTCGTCGACGATCGGCCTCCCGACGACGCCGACCCGGACACCTTGGGCCTGTACGAGGGCATCCCCCTCACGGAGCGCGGCAGCGACTATTCGGGCGTGCTGCCCGACCGCATCACGCTGTTCGCGGTGCCGATCTCAGCGGAAGCCGGCACGGACGACGCGGCGCTCAAGCGCGTGATCGGCGAAACCGTCGTGCACGAGATCGCGCACCACTTCGGCATCGACGACGACCGGTTGCACGAGATCGATCGTTACTAGTATGAACGAGACTAGTTCGCTCGACGACGGGCAGGCGATGCGCCTCGCGCTCGAGCAGGCGCGTGCCTGTATGGAAGCCGGCGACGTCCCGGTGGGCGCCGTCGTCGTTCGCGAGGGAGAGGTGCTCGCGGCGGCGGGCAACGCCCGTGAGCGGCTGGGCGACCCGACCGCGCACGCCGAGATGCTCGCGGTGCGCGAAGCCTCGCGCGTCACCGGCTCCTGGCGGCTCGACGGCTGCACGCTCGTCGTGACGCTCGAGCCGTGCGCGATGTGCGCGGGCGCCATCGTGCTGGCTCGCATCGCGCGCCTCGTGGTCGGCGCGTCCGACCCCAAAGCGGGGTTCGCCGGCTCGCTCGGCGATCTCGTACGCGACCCTCGGTTGAACCACCGCGTGGAGCTGACGTCGGGGGTGCTCGCCGACGAGTGTGGCCACGTGCTGCGGACGTTCTTCCGTTCCCGGCGGACGACGGGCGAAGGGCCCGATCAGTCGGCGGGATGATTCGGGAGCCGCGCGCGCACGGCCTGGTGGATCGTCTCGGCGACCTCGGGCAATCCGCGTTGCATCGCGTCGAAGTCGCGCTGGTGCATCACGATCGCGCTGATCGGCGTGGAGGCGACGACGCTCGCCGTGCGACGATCGTGCTCGACGAGCGCGACCTCACCGAAGAAGTCGCCGGGCTCGAGATCGGTCAGGTGCTTCCCGTCCTGGGTCACCTCGACGGATCCCGACAGGAGGACGAAGAACTCGTGCGCGAACGCGCCCTGGTCGACCAGGTGGTAGCCGGCGGGAAGGTCGACCACGTCTGCGTGCTGGGCGATGTGTGTGCGTTCCTTCTTCGAGAGGCCTGCGAACAAGGGCACCGCCTCGAGTTCCTTCGCGTCCACGCCAGTCCTCGCTTCCTCGCCGCTTCCTTCCGGGCCGCCATCTTCGCCCAACCGCACGTCCACGGCGATGATGCCACGGAACGCTGCCGCGCGCGTTGCTAGACTCGCCGGCGGAGGCGTGCCGGAGCGGACGAACGGGACCGCCTCGAAAGCGGTTAGGGGTCTAAACCGCCCCTCGCAGGTTCAAATCCTGCCGCCTCCGCTCGACATGGCCCCTGACCAGGGCTGGTGCGCAGAGGTACGCGGGAACCCGCGCACCACACCGGCCCGGTCAAGGGGCCAAGTTCGTCTCACGGAGGACGAAGGAGCCGCCCGACACGTGGCTCGCCCGCCGGCGCGACTCCAACGGTAGGACGCGGTCGAAGCAGTTGGATCGTTTGGTCGTGAACTCAGCCGGGATCGTGAGTCGCCTGCTCGAAGAGCTCTCGGGGCGGGAGCATTGGCCCATCTCATCGGGATGGATTCCCCGGCTGGGACCTCCGATGAGCCGGCCCCGGTTGATTCAGACAGGTAACGCGAGTTCCCCGATCGACTCAGTTGTTGCTTTCAAGCAGGAATAGGATGAGTCCTGCACTCGCCACGAGGAGCAGAACTACGACCCAGCCGAGCACCCTGGCGAGCGTTCTCTTGAAGGCGCCCTGGTTCCCCGGCTCGACGAAGTACCGCCCGTAGGCGATGACGGGGATAGAGACGGCTACCGTAAGGAAGGCGACCATGGCAGCAGTTGCATCTCCGACGAATCGCGTGAGGGCCCACACGACCACCGCAAGATAGGTCAGGGCGATCCCTGAGAACAGGAGCGATTTCCAGACTCGCCCGTGAACTCGCGGCCTATTCAATGTTAATCACCGCAGGAGAATACCCCGGCGGTGCAATCTGCGAAGTTGAAGAGATCAAGTCGAGCTTCGGGGGACACGTCATGCAGTGACAGGATTCCGATGGTGATGACAACTGCACCCCCGACACGCACGGCTGGCCATTTGTCGCCCTCAGGCCGCCCTCGTCTATGAGAAGGGAGCAAGAGAATCGCCGCTGTCGGCGATGGAGTCTCCATTCAGTCCCACACGGGGACCGATCCCTGCCCACGCCCCGGCACAGCCAGGCGCGGCGCCCAGGTGCCCATGTCCACCTGTTTGGTGGTCGCGTCCGTGATGTCGCCCTGGTAGCCCACGATCCCCTGCGTGCCGGTGACCCCCAGCACCCCTCCGTAGGCATCGTAGGCCGTCGTTCCCTGGTTGGCCGCAGCGGTCGTCACGAGCCCCACCACGTCGGAGTGGGTGTCGAGCAAGTGATAGGAAGCCGCGGCCGATCAGACCTTCTGGGCCATCGGGTGCCCACCGGGGGTGAAGGCGTAGGTCGTGGGGTCTACTCTGGGCAATCTGGCGGGAGGATGCCGATCGGGATCACGCCTCCGTCGTCGGTGACGTGGATATCCAAGAGCAGGCTGTCGCCTGAGCCGTTCTCCACCCTTACCGTGACGCTCCCGCCGGTGTCGGCGATCACCCGTGGAACCGTCACGCCTTCGCCGACTGCCACGGTCGTCGCGTCGGACCCCTCGTCAGATGCTGACGCACCGAAGGAGACGGTCACTTTCTCGTCGCATCCATTGAAGACCACCGCATCTCGATAGTCGGAGCATGAGGCGAACGAGATCATCGAAATGGCTGCGACTGCGAGGCGCTTAACTGACCGCCACCGATACTCAGCACGAGTCGCCATACGCGGGCGCCTCCCATGGATTGCTGCACTTCGTACCATTCACGATTGACTGGTACACGTAGCGCGGCCCCAAGGATGCTCCTTGAGTCGCCCATTGCGCTACATGGACCTGCTCGTGCTTCACGATGGTATCGGAGCACACATCTCTGCAGAAGATTCTCGTCCCAGCAGTCCAAGCACTCGCGCCAGGCGGAACTATGAAGTTTGCGTTGTCATAGCACGTCCCTGAGCCACAAGGCCGCGAGTCGGCTCGCCCCACGTGCCTGGCAGCGGTCGCGATCCCCCACCATACGGTCTTGTCGAGTAGCCAGCCGGCGCCACGGTCTAGGCCGTTTGGGCTCACCGCGCACAGAAGCCAGAGGGCACACTTTCCCTCCCCCGTATCTGACACCCCAGAAAGCGAGACGTCCTCGCCCCATTCGGCGTTGGCGAAGGTATCGGTGCCACATCGACGGGCGCAACCATCGGTCGAAATCGCGTAGTCCCCGCTCTCTCGCTTGTAGGTGATCGAAGGCGCAGGTTGAGGCTGGGGGGGTGAGGGGTCGTAGGGCGTCGAGTACCCCCCGGCCTCGGTCACGGTGTCGGAGTACCAGTCGGTCAGATCCTTCTCCTGGTCCGACGAGCATTCGGGACGGCAGGTCGGCAGCATCCCGGTGGGGTCCCACATCGTGATCGGGTTCCCACCGGCGTAGGCGAACTGGTTGAGCGTCATGGGAGAGCCGAGCTCGCCGAACAGCACGTCGCGGGACGTGAACCGCCCCTGGCCCGGTACATACCACCGGGTGCCCATGTCGACCTGCTTGGTGGTCGGATCCGTGATGTCGCCCTGGTAGCCCACGATGCCCTGCGTGCCGGTGACCCCCAGCACCCCTCCGTAGGCATCGTAGGCCGTCGTTCCCTGGTTGGCCGCAGCGGTCGTCACGAGCCCCACCACGTCGGAGTGGGTGTCGAGCAGGTGGTAGGAAACCGCGGCCGATCCGACCCGCTGGGCCATCGGGTGCCCACCGGGGGTCGAGGCGTACGTCGTGGTGGTCGAGCCCGCCACGGTCTTGGCGAGCTGCTCGGAGATGCCCGAGTAGGTGTAGGTGGTCGTGACCGAGTTGTTGATCCTGGTGCGGGTCCGGTCGAGCGCGTCGTAGGTCAGCTGCACCCTCGTGGTGCCCGAGGCACACGTCGTGGCCTGCTTGGCACACGTCATGCGGGAGTATGCGTCGAAGGTCTGGGACCAGTCGTTCGTGGCGATCGAGGAGTCGGTCAACGTGAGGTTGCCGACGGCGTCGTGGGTGTAGGTGACGGTCTCACCCGTGGTCGCGTTCGTGGCGGTCGTGGGCAGGCCCCTCGTGTTGTAGGTGGTCTGCACGTCTGCCACGACCGAGCCCGTCGTGGTCTTGGCTGGAGCGCCCTCGGCCCAGGGCGGGTCCTTCCACGACAGCAGCTCGCTACTAGTGCTTCGGGAAATCGTCGACCGCGCTCGACCGCCGCTTTACCTCGTGCCCTCACGTCAGAGTCAGAGACGAGGGCGAAGCTCATGCCACCCACAGCATGACCTAGTTCCCGCACCTTGAGAGCGCATCCTCTCGGAAGGCGTCCAGCATCACCTCACCGTCATCGCCGAGGACGAGGGGGGGCGTTGGCAGAGCATCCGCGTCGAAGCCGATCGCCTGTTGTTGGCCCCCATCCCAGTCAGCCAGAAGGGTGAGCTCACCATTCACCTGGCCAACCAGTGGACGCTCGACGCTGAAGCCTGGTGCCGGTCTCCCCTCCACGCGCAGGGCGATGTCGTCGGAAAGGGCCGTATCCGAAGTCGTCTTCCAGAGAACGACGTCATCTTCGTTCCTGCGATCTCATCATCGCTCCGAATCAACGAAACCGACAGCTCCTGCGCATCGGGACAGCTGATCACGTATGCAACCAAGGTGCCGTCTTCCCGAGCGATGGCGATCTGAGGACTCAATTGCCCTCTCTCACAGGAAGCGAGAAGCACGCCGCCGACGGCAACGGCCACGAGGCTACGGACCCCACGGACGAATCGTCGCCGAGGCGGGTTGGTACCACCGGGTGCCCTTGTCCACGTGTTTGTGGTCGGATCGGTGATGTCGCCCTGGTAGCCCACGATCCCCTGCGCGCCGATGACCCCCAGCACCCCTCCGTAGGCATCGTAGGCCGTCGTTCCCTGGTTGGCCGCAGGGTAGCTACAGCACGTGCGGTTCGAAGGCGAATCCGTGGCGCATCCGCGCTGCGCAGGTGTGACGAGACTATGCGCAGTACGTGTCCTATCGTTCGCTAAGGAACCGCTTCTGCGTCGCACAGGTGTGCGGGGCGTCCAGCGTGAACCCCCCGTGCGCAGGGTTTCGAGGGAAGCATGCGGGTCCGGTGGGTTGACGGATACACGACCCCGCCGCGTTCCAACGACGACACGAGGACGTCCTCAAGCGGGCGAGCGAACCGGCCGTTGACTTCGAACATGGACCACATCGATCGCTCCCCTCTTCGGCTTGCGGCGGCGACGCTGGTGTTTCTGACGTTGGCCGTCACGGTCGCGTCGCGCGCGCATGCCGAGGGGCCGCCCAAGGGCCGGTTCGCGGTGGGGGATTCGATCATGCTCTCGGCCAAGCCCGAGCTGAGGGACATGGGCTTCGTCGTGAACGCGAAGGTGGGCCGCCAGTTCGGGGCCGGCGTGTGGATCGTGCGGCACAAAGCCGAGGACGGCACGCTCGCGAAGCGCGTCGTCGTTCACCTGGGCACGAACGGCACGATCGATCCGGCCGACTGTGACCGGCTCGTCGCGTTTGCGGGACCCAAGCGGCGGGTGTTCCTCACGACGATCAAGGTGCCGCGCAGCTGGGAGGAGCCCAACAATTCCACGCTGAACGCCTGCGCGAACGCCCACGACAAGGTGCACGCGATCCGGTGGTGGTCGAAGAGTCACGACCACCCGGAGTGGTTCGCCACCGACGGGTATCACCTGAACACCGAGGGGCAGATGGTGTTCGCGTCGTTCGTCGACCGCGCGGTCGATCGCGTGTTGGCGGGGCTTCGCGCCAAGGTCGCTCGCTAGACTCGACGGCGGTGGCCTGCCCGAGCGGCCGAAGGGACACGCCTGGAAAGCGTGTAGGGGGGCAACTCCCTCGAGGGTTCGAATCCCTCGGCCACCGCTCGGAAGCCCTCTCGCTCGCTAACCGTCGGTGAACTGCTTCGTGTACCGCGTGAAGCTCGAGCGCACGTGCATGCCGACGTGCTCGTAGAGCCCGAGCGCGCCGGTCCTGGAGTCGGTCGACAGGCCGGCGCGGCGATAGCCCACACCGTGGAACCGTCGGAAGCTCTCCTGCAGCAGGGCGCGGCCGAGGCCACGGCCTCGATACGCCCTGTCGACGGCGAGCTGCTGGACCCACCCCTCGACATCGTCGTCGAGCCCGTAGTGGTAGTTCAGCGCGACGCCGACCACTTGGTCACCGTCGACCACCAGGGGCACCAGCTCGGGCACGACCTCGTCGCGCCGAAGGAACGCCGCCGCCCAGTTCTCGAAGCCGTGGGACTCGCGATCGTGCCACTCGCTGAACGCGGTGTCGATCACGTCGAAGACGACGCGGTCGTCCTCGCCGGGGTGGTAGTCACGGAAGGCGAGACCCTCCGGCAGCGAGGGGGAAGGAGGAGCGTCGTCGTCGAGATCGATGCGAAGCACCCACGCGACGCCCCCGACCTCGTACCCGTGCGAGCGGAAGAGGTCGACGGCGTCGCTCCGGTCATCAGGCACGGTCTGTCCGACCTGGTCTCGGCCGTCGGCCAGCGCCACGCGCCAGGTCCACGGGAGCAGCGCCGAGCCGAGCCCCCTACCCCGATGCTCGGGTGCTACGTCGACCTCGGCCCTGCCCATGAAGACTTCACCGCTGGCCGCGAGCTCGTCGCCTCGCCACACCGAGATCGACATCGTCTCGAGGTCGAAGTCCGGCCGGCCCCAATCGGCGGCGATGTCGCTCAGCGCGACCTCGCCGACGCCCATGTCGTGCTGCTCGCACGCCGCCACCAGTCGGAAGCCCGCCTCGAGATCGTCTCGGGTGCATGGCCGCGCCCGGTAGCCGTCGGGAACAGCGAGGGGTTCCATGGGGTCAGGGTACGGTCCAGCCCGGGCAGCGTTCGGGCGCGACGGGGCCGGGAAGCTGC
>JAOUEA010000113.1 GCA_029858935.1 Actinomycetota bacterium | reverse complement strand
GACGATGAGGATCGCGAAGACGACCGCCGCGCTCGCGAGCATCGCAGGGATCGAGATGCGCCGATCCCGATGTGCCGCCACCGAGTAGAGCGCCAGCACGAACCCGAACGAGGCGAACGAGGGGAAGTGGCCGAGATAGAAGAACGCGAACATCGCGGTGCTGCACACGGCCAGGACCAGGACCGGAGCCACCCGCCGCCAGATGAGAGGCACCGTCTGGAGCAGGGCGAGCATGACCCCGAGGGCGTCGAGGCTCCGATCCGTGGCGTCGGTCCCTCCTTCCGGGAGGTCGACGTGCAGATGCACCAACATGCCGATCAGCGAGGCCGCCGTCAGCAGGGCGGCGATGAGGGTGTCCTGCGCGAGCGGGTCCGATACGGCGCGTCGGAATGCGGAGGGCGACGCCAACCGACCCGTTGGCGCAACGGGTGGCGGCCCAATGGGCGGGCCCGTGGGCGCCGGATGGACGCGCGCCACATCCGGCCATGCCGCGACACGTTCCGCGCTCTTCATCGGCCCACCGGTCCTGTTCGCGGTGGTCCGACCGTCGCCCGGTCGCCTCCGGGACCCCGCGTTGACGCCACGCTAAACCCTTGGGGTCCTCGAACTCAAGGGCAGATTTCCGCTAGATTCCGGGCCTCTGGCCATCAGACTCCCGTGCGCCCGGCCCCTCCGCCGGGCTTGACCGATAACGCAACCCCACCCTAGGGTCTCGACCAAAGGTCCCCCCGGGCCCGCACGGTCGGACCGGTCTCGATGGTCCGGTGCGTCCGGACGGGAAGGGGGACGACCCTATGCGTCGTCGCATAGTTGGTCTGCTGAGTATCACGCTTCTGATCGCGGGGGTCGGCGCGCCAAGCGCCCTTGCAGCGGCTCCGGGCAACGACAACCTCGCCAATGCCACGGCGATCGCCGCGTTGCCGTTCTCCGACGTCGTCGATACCACCGAGGCCACGGTCGAAGCCACAGATCCCTCGACCAACTGCTTCGACCCCGAGAACACCGTGTGGTACACGTTCACGCCCGGCGGTGACGGGTTCGTGGCCGCCGACACGTTCGGCAGTGACTTCGACACGACGCTTGCTGTCTTCACCGGCTCTCCGGGAAGCTTCAACGAAGTTCGGTGCAACGACGACTCCGCATCCGATCTCCAGTCACGCGTCGTCTGGGACGCCCAGGCCGGGACCACCTACTCCATCATGGCCGGCACCTGCTGCGGAGGAGGATCGAGTGGCGGCAGCCTCCACCTGAATCTCGATAACACCGGGCCCCTGTTCACGCTCGACGCTCTCATCGTCGATGCCAGGGGCCAGGTGAAGGCCAAGACCGGTGTGGCCACGATCTCGGGGACGATCGAGTGCTCCAACGGTCCCGGTCAGGTCTTCCTGGAGGTCGACCTGCGGCAGCGGATCGGCCGTTCGATCGCTCGCGGCTTCGGCTTCGACAGCGTGGAGTGCGACGGCAGCCAGGCGTGGACCATCACGGTCACAGGAGACAGCGGGCTATTCGTTGCCGGCAGGGCCACTGCAGAGGTCTTCGCGGACTCGGAGGACGACTTCCTCTTCTCCGAGGCCACCGTCAGGCTGCGCGGGAAGTGACCTGGATCGGGTCTTGCCCGCTCGAAAGTCACGCGGGGATCTGAAGAGACGGGGGCCGGCCCTCTGGGGCCGGCCCCCCCTCCCCTGTTCGGGGGGACGGGGGATCTTGGAGGTTCACTCGGGCGGAGCCCACACCCGAGGCTTCGCGTCTCGCCATCGTTCGATGTCCCGTCGTCGCCGAAGTCGATGCCCGCCGATCAACTGCGCGGGCGCGGGGTTTCGTCTCGCTGGGCGAGCTGACCGACTCGATGCTTGCTGACGCCCAGGATCGGAGCCACGTCGATGGCGCGCAGCGAGCCGCGCTTGAGCGCGGCACGGACCTCGGATGGCCACATCGCAGGGAGCCTTCGCCGTACGAGGTGCCTGGATAGGCAGAGACGATTCGCCCCAAGCGATCGCCCTCGCTGGGACGAATCCGGCAGTTCAGGAAGCTCCGGGGGTGGGACTCGAACCCACAACCTACGGATTAACAGTCCGCCGCTCTGCCGGTTGAGCTACCCCGGAATATGGAGCGTCGCGCAGTCTACCAGTGGCCCTCGCGCCGGTTCGGAACGGCCTCGCTCGGACGACGATAGGCTGTCACGACATACCTGGAATCCCATCGTCAGGAAAGGCCCACAGATGAAGCTCCGATCGCTCGTGTTCGTGGCCGCCGGCATCGCCATCGGCTACACGGTGTCGCAGCGCATGCGAGAGGACGACCCGGAGGTCGTCCGCGGACCGCAGCGTGAGACCGATCGATCACCGGCGCTCAGGCTCGTCGCGGGTCAGGCCCAGCGCGTCGCCGATCGGGCGAGCGTTCGCAGCATCGAGGCGATCCGCCGGGCCCGCGGGGCCATCCGCAACCGACTCGACGACGATGGGTCCCTCGACGACGCTGCGTGGAACTGACGGCGGACGAGCCAGGATCACCAGGACCCGAAGGTCGCGGCGCCCGAGTTTCCGGCCGTGCAGTCGGCGGTGGTGCCTCCCCGGATCGTGCCGACGTCGATGCCGGTGCCGACCTGGTCGCGGATGAAGAAGCACGTGCCCGACGCGCTCCAGACCGCAGCGATGAAAGTGTCGGCGTCCGGCGCGTCGCGACTGGCGGTCGACGCGTTGGTGCTGCTGACCCCCGCGTCGACGTAGGTAAGTGAGGGCTCGGAGGCCTCCAGTTCCGCGGTGGTCGCCTCCGTGAAATCGGAGTGGGCTGTGTAGACGATCTTGGCGGCCTCGAGCGTGAGCGCCGCGCCCTGCCTCGCCGCGCTGTCTTGAGCCCTGCTCCGAGCGCCGAGGAACGCCGGAAGGCCGATCGCCATCAGGACACCGAGGATCATGACCACGATCATCAGTTCGACGAGCGTGAACCCGTCGTCACGTTCGGACCTCTCGATGACGCTGCGGACGCTCACGGATTCTCCCGTCGGTGATCCCCCTGAGATTGAGGCTTCGACACCGAGGCTGGAGCACTTGAGGCCGATGCCTCCGTCCGGGCTGCCAGGGAAGGAGAACCGATCGGTCAGTTGGAGGGCCAGCGTGTGCCGAACGTGACCACGGTGGCCTTGTCGGCGGTGCAGTCCGACTCTGTGACCCCTTCTTGCACGGCGAAACCGATGCCGAGCGTGATCCAATCGCGGATGAAGAAGCACTTGCCGGACTCGCTGTAGACCGCGGCGACGAACTGATGCGCGGTCGTCGCGGCGTCGGGCACCCACATGCTGGCGTTGTTGGGCCCAGCACTGGCCGTCACCTCATCGACGACGTCGATCGACGGCTCCGCTGCCATGAGGGAAGCCGGCGAGGCGTTGGCATAGGTGGCAGTGTCGGTGAAGACGATCCGTCCGGTCTCGAGCGTCTTGGCAGCCGTCGCCTTGGCGGCCGAATCGTGCGCCCGCTGCTTCACCCCGCGGAACGTGCTTACGGACATCAGCAGCAGCACGCCGAGGATGACGGTCACCACCATCAACTCCAGCAGCGTGAACCCGTCTTCACTCCGAAGATCCGGCGTGCGGATCATGCTCCACCCGTCCTCGAGGCGCGGCCCGTCCGGCCTCACCTAAGACATCGGAGAAGATGCGGGGTCACCTTGAGCCCCGAGCACGCGGTGCGTACGTACCCTATTCGAGGTAGTCGCGGAGCTTCTGCGAACGACTCGGATGTCGCAACTTCGACAGCGTCTTCGATTCGATCTGCCGGATGCGCTCGCGGGTGACCCCGAACTCACGGCCGACTTCCTCGAGCGTGCGGGGGTGGCCGTCGACGAGGCCGAACCGCAGCTGGATCACCTTCTTCTCGCGCTCGCTGAGGGTGTGCAGCACGCTTTCGAGCTGTTCCTGCAGCAGGATGAAGCTTGCGGCGTCGACCGGAACGACCGCGTCGGCGTCCTCGATGAAGTCGCCGAGGTGGCTGTCTTCCTCCTCGCCGATGGGGGTCTCGAGCGAGACGGGCTCCTGCGAGACCTTCTGGATCTCCCGCACCTTTTCGGCGCTGATGCCCATGACCTTGCCGATCTCGTCGGGCGTCGGCTCGCGACCCAGATCCTGCAGCAGCTGGCGCTGCACGCGAACGAGCTTGTTGATCGTTTCGACCATGTGCACGGGGATGCGGATGGTGCGCGCCTGGTCGGCGATCGCTCGGGTGATGGCCTGTCGGATCCACCACGTCGCGTACGTGGAGAACTTGAAGCCCTTCGCGTAGTCGAACTTCTCGACGGCGCGGATCAGACCCAGGTTGCCTTCCTGGATCAGATCGAGGAACAGCATGCCGCGACCGACGTAGCGCTTCGCGATGCTCACGACCAGGCGCAGGTTCGCCTCGATCAACTTGCGTTTGGCCAGCTGCCCGTCGCGCTCCACGCGGCGTAGCCACGCCTGCATCTCTTCGTCGGACTTCGGGCGGTAGCTCTTGGCGATCTTCTCGCGGCCGATGCCCTCGACCTTCCCGAACGCCGAGAGCTGGTGATCGCGGATCTCCCAGACCTTCGTGACGCACACCTTCACCGCGTGCGGGTCGGGCTTGGGTTCTTCTTCGTCACGAAGGCCGACCTGGAGCGCGGTCGACATCTCGCCTGCCTCGATGCGCCGAGCGAGGTCGATCTCCTGCGGCGCGTTCAGCAGCGGAACCTTGCCGATCTCCTTCAGATACATGCGCACCGGATCGTTGGTCGGCGCCTTCAACAGGTCGACCTCGATGCGCACCTGGGTCGCGGCGTCGGTCTCCTCGCCCGGAACCTCGATCACCTCGATGCCCTCGGCCGTGAGGTGGTCGCCGACCTGGGTCAGGAACTCCTCGACCTGCTCGGGGGTGAAGTCGTCGACGGGCACCGCTTCCAGCAGGTCCTCGGAGGTGACGAAGCCACGTTCCCGCCCTTTGGCGGTGATGGACTCCTTGACCTCGTCGAGGCTCAGCGGGGATTCATCGCGGGCCGGGACAGCCAATGCATCTCCTCGGGAGTGATCGGGTGGTGGTTTTCGGCACGACGACTCAGTGTACGGAACGCGGAACGAGGCGACCCTTCCGCACCGAACGACCCTCACCGCGGGTCGTCGGCGGCTCACACGGCGCTGCGCATGCCCTGACGAAGCCGGCGGAGCTCACCGTCGATCGAGACGAGCTGCGCGAACAGCTCCTCGTAGCCTTCGTCGGTCGTGGGGTTCAGTTTCTGCAGCTGCATGCGGAGTGCGTCGCTCCGGTGCTTGAGCACGAACTCCTGAAGGCGCGACCACACGGAGATGGCGTAGTCGGGTCCACCGCCGCCGTCGAGCGGCTCGACCGCGAGCGAGCTGAGCAGCGCACCGAGCTTCTCGTCGTCGCCGCCGGCGACCACCGACGCATCGCCGCCGGCCTCGTGCAACGCGGTGAGCGCCTTGCGCGCCGTCGCGCTGCGGAAGTGATCGTCGGTGAGCTGAGCCGTGTACTCGTCGTAGACGGAGCGATCGCGAACGAGCAGCTTCAACATCTCGCGCTCGACCTTGTCGCGAGCGCTCATGCGCCGAGGTGTCTCGACCACGACCTCGGCCGGCTGCCCCCGGCGCCGGGCATCGAGTGCCTGCACGACCGAGAACTCCGTCACCCCGGCGAGATCGGCCACGAGGTGCGCATACTCGCTTCGGCGCACCGGATCGGTGAGCCCCTCGATGATCGGCATCGCATCGGCCACCGCCCTTGATTGCCCCTCGACGCTCGACAGGTCGTGGCGCCCGATCGTGCGCCGCACCATGTACTCGACGAGCGACCTCGCGCGCTTGGCTGCCTCGCGCACCCCCTCGGCGCCGTGCTTGGCCACGAACTCGGCCGGGTCGAGACCCTCGGGCATGATCATCACCACGGTCTGCACCGACGGGAACGCCTCTTGGAACTCCGCCGCGCGCTCGGCCGCTCGAGCTCCCGCCTCGTCGGAG
Source organism: Actinomycetota bacterium (assembly GCA_029858935.1). GTDB lineage: Bacteria > Actinomycetota > UBA4738 > UBA4738 > HRBIN12 > JAOUEA01. Next base: position 1,498 of record JAOUEA010000113.1, on the reverse strand, counting down.
TCGAATGCCATGATCGCCCGCTCTGCGAAGCGCGAGAGCTGCCGGAAGTGCGCTTCCCCGAGCGCCGTGCCACAGGTCGCGACGGTGTTGTCGATGCCGGCTTGGGAGAAGCCGATCACGTCGGTGTAGCCCTCGACCACGAAGACCTCACCGCTCTTCGCGATCGGTGCCCGAGCCCGATGCAGGTTGTACAGCACGTCGTGCTTCTTGTAGATCGGCGTCTCGGCGGTATTGAGGTACTTGGCCTGCTCGCTCGCTCGTGGGTCGCTCGGAAGGATGCGTGCCCCGAACCCGATGCCGTGGCCTTGCAGGTCGTGGATCGGGAAGATCAAGCGCCCCCTGAACCGGTCGCGCACCGTGCCGTCGTCACCCCGGGTCGCGAGCCCTGCCTCGAGCAGGACCTCGGGACTCAGATCTCGCGCCTGGCTGAGGCGACGGAGCAGGAAGTCGGGATACCCGGGCGCGTACCCGAGGCCGAACGTGGCGACCGCATCGGTCGTGATGCCTCGGGCGGTCAGGTAGGCCCGAGCGTCAGCCGCCTCACGCCCGTCGGCGAGCATGTTCGCGAACAGCTCGGCCGCCTGCTCGTTGGCGCGGATCAGGGCGTGGCGCCGGGCCGCCGCGCGCCGAGCGTCGGGCGAATCGCCCTCGTACCGCAGGGACACCCCTGCCTGTTGGGCCAAGCGCTCGACCGCCTCGACGTAGCTCAGGTGCTCGAGTTCGCGGATGAACCGGATCGAATCGCCACCGGCGCCGCACCCATGGCAGTAATAGAGCTGCTTGGACGGCGAGATACCGAACGACGGCGTCTTCTCCTGATGGAACGGGCAGAGCCCCACCATACGGTCGGCTCCGGCCTTCTTGAGCGTGAGGTACTGCGAGGCGAGCTGCACCATGTCGGTGCGCTCCTTCACCGTCTGGATATCGTCGTCGCGGATACGTCCGGCCAACGTTGCCTTCCGTCCTACAGATCTCGGTCTGACAGCCAGCCCCGGGGAAGGAAGAGCCGTTCGTACGTGCGGATCGCGTAGCGATCGGTCATGCCCGAGATGTAGTCGGCCACACGCGTCGGCCGGTCTCCGGGCGCTCCATGGTACTCCGGCGGCATCTCGTCGGTGTGCTCGAGGAGGTAGGTGAACAGATCGCGGATCAGCTTGGTGGCGCGCTCGTGGTCGTCGCGGGCGCTCTCTCGCAGGTAGACCTCGCTGAACATGAAGTCCCTGAGAGCATCGAGCGCGGCGAACACGCGCGGAGACAGAGCGACCTCGTCACGGTCGGCGCTCGTCGCGACGAGGTCGGCGACCAGGGTGTCGATGCGATCTGAGTGGGTCGATCCCAGCACACCGATCGCATCGGCGGGCAGCTCGCGCTCCTCGAGGACGCCGGCGCGCACGGCATCGTCGATGTCGTGGTTGATGTAGGCGATGCGGTCGGCGAATCGCACCAACTGCGCCTCGAGCGTGGAGGGCACCGGTGTGGACCATGGATGATGCAGGAT
>JAOUEA010000112.1 GCA_029858935.1 Actinomycetota bacterium | reverse complement strand
CCCTGCCGAATGGCAGGAAGCCGCCGACTGGATCCAGATGCTCAAGGACTCCGGCACGCTGCGGAAGTTCTATGACCAGGGGTACGTCGACGACTTCACGGCGGGCAACCTTGCGGCCACGATGGCATGGTCGGGCGACGTGCTCTACTACAAGATCTGGGAGGACCAGCCGTTCGAGTTCATCGTGCCCGATGGAGGGGCGCTGCTGTGGATCGACAACATGTTGATCCCCGCGAACTCGGCGAACCCCCAGGGCGCGTACCAGCTCATGGACTGGGTCTACAAGCCCGAGGTCGCCCAGATGATCACGGAATGGGTGCTCTACATGTCGCCGGTGCCCGAGGTGCAGAGTCTGATCGCGGCCCATGCGGCCGACGAGCAGGGCGGCTACGCCGCCGACCTGAGGGAGACCGCCGAGAGCGAGCTGCTGTGGCCCGATGACGCGCTGCTCGCGCAGACCCCCTTCGGCCGCAACCTGACGACCGACGAAGAGCGCGAGGAGTGGGACGCGATCTTCATCCCGATCACGGAGAGCTGACCCGGGTGTCGACGGGAGGACAGAGCAAGGAGGAAACCACCCCCCTGGCGGCTGCGATGGCGGCCGTTCAGGAGGGCGAGCCCCCGAAACGCGGCGATCAATTCCTCGCCAAGCGGCAGCGCCGGGTCGCCTACGGCATCCTCACGCCCGGTGCGATCTACCTTGCCATCGCCTTCCTCGTTCCCCTGGTCCTCGTCGTCTACACCTCGCTGCAGAGCGGCGGTCTGCTCTCGGGCGGTTACAGGTTCACCTGGGCGTTCGACAACTACGCAGACGCGTTCTCGTCGTCGAAGCAGTTCTTCGCGAGATCGCTGCTCTACTCCAGCCTCGCAACCATCTTCAGCATCCTGCTCGCCTATCCGATGGCGTACTGGATCTCGTTCTACGCAGGCAAATGGAAGTCGACGTTGTTCTTCCTGATCTTGGTGCCGTTCTTCGTCTCGTTCGTGATCCGGACCGTGCAGTGGAACTTCATCCTGGCCGACGACGGGCTCCTCTTCAGTCCGCTGAAGAACCTGGGTTTGCTGCCCGACGACTTCCAAGTGCTGGCGACGCCGATCGCGGTTGTGGCGGGCATCACGTACAACTTCCTGCCGTTCACCGCTCTGCCGCTCTACGTCGCTCTCGACCGCATCGACAAGCGGCTCGTCGAGGCGGCGAAGGATCTGTACGCCTCGCGGTTCCAGGCGTTCCGCAAGGTGGTGCTGCCGCTGTCGTTCCCAGGTCTGTTCGCGGCACTGATCTTGACCTTCGTGCCCGCCACGGGTGACTACGTGAACTCCTCGGTCCTCGGGTCGAACCGCACCGTGATGGTGGGCCAGATCATCCAGACGAAGTTCCTTCGACAGGCGGACTATCCAGAGGCAGCTGCCCTCTCGGTGATTCTGATGCTCGGCATGCTCGTGATCGCTCTGGCCTACGCGAAGGTGCTCGGCACCGAGGATTCGACACTCGCGGCGGGAGCCGCCGGATGAGCGCGGTCACCGTCGACAGGAGCGAGGTCGTCGAGCGGCCGCCGATGCGCGTGAAGCGCCGCCGCCTGACGTCGTTGATCTTGCCTGTCTTCACGATCGCGATGATCGTCTACCTCGCGAGTCCGATCTTCGTCATGATCATGTTCTCGTTCAACAAGCTCGTGGGGCAGCGACAGATCGCGAAGTTCACGTGTTGCACCATCAACTGGTGGACAGAGCTCTTCGCGATCCCGGCGCTCAACCAGGCGATCCGCACGTCGATCCTCGTCGCGATCCCCGCCGCGATCATCGCCACGTCGCTCGGCACCCTCGTCGGGTTGGTGCTCGGCCGATACAGCTTCCGCGGGCGCGCCCCCGTGAACTTCGTGATCTTCCTCGCGATCGCCGTGCCGGAGATCGTGCTCGCATCGTCATTGCTGTCGATGTTCGTGCTCGCGAAATCGCCGCTGGGGTACGGCTCGACCTTGTTCAGCCATATCGGATTCTCGATCGCGTTCGTGGCGATCACGGTGCGCGCCCGCGTTCAGGGGATCGATCGATCGCTGGAGAACGCCGCCCAGGATCTGTTCGCGACGCCGTTCCAGGCCTTCAGGAAGGTCACCCTTCCGCTGATCATGCCGGGCATCGTCGCGGGCTTGATGCTGTCGTTCGTGCTCTCGCTCGACGACTTCGTCATCACGCAGTTCGTCGCCGGAGCCGTGAATACCTTCCCGACGTGGGTGTTCGGAGCCTCGCGCATCGGCGTGCCGCCACAGGTCAACGTCTGGGGCACGATCCTGTTCGGCGCCGGCCTGTTGGCGGCGAGCCTGAACCTGATCGTGAGTTTCCGGGCGAGCCGCAAGTCGGGCACCTGAGGCTTGGCCGGTCTGCTCTGATCTCGACGCCCATGCCCCCGGCGGGCCGCCCGTCCAGCCGACGAGAGTTCCTGCGAGTGACGGCCGGGGCTGCGGGCCTCGCCGCGCTGGCCCCCCTCGTGGCGGCGTGCACGGCATCGGGCTCGGACGACCTCGTGCCGGCGAACGATCGCGTCGTGCACGTGGCGAACTGGCCTCTCTACCTCGACCGCGAGCGTCGGCCGGATGGGTCGTTCGCGCGCCCGTCGCTCGAACGTTTCACCGAGGAGACGGGCATCGGGGTCAACTATCGCGAGGTGATCCCCGACGCAGAGGAGTTCTTCCGCGACATCCAGGGGTGGCTCGCCGCCGGGGAACCCACGGGGTGGGACGTCATGGTCATCACCAACGGCCTGACCCTGACCAAGCTGATCGACCTCGACTACCTCGAGCCTCTTGCGTTCGATCGGCGGCCGAACTTCGCGCAGAACGCCAGCGACCTGGTCACCGATCCTGCCTACGACCCGGGGAATCGGTACTCGATGGCCTGGCAGTCGGGCATCACCGGCATCGCCTACGACCGTCGGCAGACCCGGCGGCCGATCTCCCGGCTCGCGGACCTGTTCAGCGCTGACTTCGAGGGGCGGATCGGCATGTTCGGCGACCTCGTCGATCTCCCGAACCTCGCGATCCTCGCGATCGGCGCGGATCCCGAGACCTCGACGCCCGAAGACTGGAAGGAAGCCTCGAGACTGCTGAGGCGCCAGCGCGACCGGGGCATCGTGCGTGCCTACTACTCGCAGAGCTACATCAACGCCTTGGAGAAGGGTGACGTCGCGGTGTCGATGGCGTGGTCGGGCGACATCTTCCAGGCGAAGGCATCGGGGGCGTCCGATCTTCGTTTCGTCGTGCCGGACGAAGGCGGGCTGCTGTGGACCGACGCGATGTGCATCCCCAAGGGTGCCGCAGACCCCGAGAGCGCCCTGCGATTCATGGACTTCGTGTACCGCCCCGACGTCGCCGCGATGATCGCGGAATGGGTGAACTACGTGACCCCGGTTCCCGCCGCCGCCGAGGTGATCGCCGGCCGAGCTGCAGCCGAGACCGACCCCGATCGGCGGGCCGCTCTGGAGCGGGTCGCGACGAGCCCGCTCGTGTTTCCGACCGAGGACATGGCCGCCAGGGTGTCGAGCTACCGAGAGCTCCGAGACGACGACGAACTCGCCCGCTGGAGCGAGCTCTTCGGCGAGTTCGCTGCCCGGTGAGCGGGGGAGGGTGTGGGTCCGACGATGCCGAGCGAGGCCGCTCGGCTGTCCGTCCCGGTCTCGTGAAAACTTTCACAAGCGCGCCCGAGAACCGCCTCTGACCTGCGGAAACGATGCTTTGACGAGCGCGAGAAGCTCTGCCTATACTGTGTCGCCTATGACCGCCCCGCAGCAGCGGAACGACGCCTGGAGCGGTATGGGAACAGGCTGGGCGGTCACGTCGACGATGATCGGTGGCATCGCTGCCTGGGGTGCTCTGGGGTACCTGGCTGACTGGCTGATCGGGACCGACGGCGTCTTCTTCGCGGTCGGCGCCATCCTCGGCGCGGTCGGTGCGACGTACCTCGTATGGCTCCGTTACGGAAGGGGAGAGGGTGGCGACGGTTGAGCCAGAACGGGAGCTGATCCGGCGGATCGCGCCGTTCGCCTTCCCCGCAGCGGTGTTGGCATTCGCGATCGGATCGCTCACGTCGGGCATCGATGCGGGCTGGTCGGCGGCGATCGGGATCGCGGTCGTCTCGGTGAACTTCATCGCCCACGGCTTCTCGACGGCGTGGGCGGCCACGATCTCGCCGGTGCTGCTCTACGCCGTCGGACTCTGCGGGTTCGTGATCCGCCTGGGCGTGATCGTCGCGATCATCGCGTTGCTCGACCAGACCGAGTGGTTCTCGGTCGTTGCCTTCGTCGCCGCAGTCGTGCCGTCGACGATCGTCTTGCTCGGGGCCGAGATGAAGCTGCTCTCGGGCCGGATGCAGGCGGACATGTGGACCTTCACCGCGCCCGACCCGAGCGGGGCGCGGCGATGAGCGGCGCGGTCGCAGCCGTCCTCGGGCAGTTCCACCCGCCGACGACGAAGGACTTCGTCTGGGATTGTTGGGGCCCCTCGCTCGATGTCGGTGGCTTGTCGTTCTGCATGAACTTCATCCACTTCCTTGTCGTGCTCGGGTTCATCCTGTTCATCGCCTTCTTCTACTTCGGGCTCCGCAAGCCAGCGGTCGTTCCCGGGCGCATGCAGAGCCTCGCGGAGCTCGGCATCGGGTTCGTCAAGGAGAACGTCGCCATGCCCATGCTCGGCACCGAGAGCGCGCGCTTCATGCCGTTGCTCGCCACGCTCTTCTTCGCGATCTTCTTCTGGAACATCTTCGAGGTCGCCCCGGGCATCAACTTCTCATCGAACAGCCGGGTCGCCTTCCCGCTCGTGATGGCGCTCGTCGCGTGGGTGACGTACAACGCCGTCGGCATCAAGAAGCACGGCTTCTTCGGATACCTCAAGCACGTGATGGTGCCGCCGGGAGCGCCGGTGCCTCTCTACGTGTTATTGGTCCCGATCGAGTTCCTGACGCAGATCATCATCCGGCCGATCACGCTGACGGTCCGACTCTGGGCCAACTTCATGGCCGGTCACTTCCTACTCGCGGTGTTCTTCCTCGGCACGATCGCGATGTTGCAGGGAGGCTTCACGGCCATCTTCGCTCCGTTCTCGTTCGCCATCGCGATCGCGCTGGTGGGGTTCGAGATCTTCGTATCCGGACTACAAGCGTTCATCTTCGCCATCCTCACCGCCTCATACATCGGCGGCGCGATGGCAGAAGAGCACTGAACCCAAGGAGGCAGCATGATGGCACTGCTCGCGCAGCTCAGCGGAGACCTGGGGGGCCTGGAGACGATCGGCCGAGGCCTCGTGATCGGGCTCGCCGCGATCGGGCCGGGCATCGGGCTCGGCGTCTTGATCGGGAAATCCGTCGAGGCGATGGCCCGCCAGCCCGAGTACGCCGGTCAGGTTCGCGCAACCATGTTCATCGGCATCGGTCTGATCGAGGCGCTGGCGCTGTTCGGCATCGCCTTCTCGTTCATCATCTAGGCCGAGAGGGGAGACCGGACCATGGCAGGTGTCCTTTCGCTGATCGTGGCTGCCGAGGAGGCAGCCGAAGAGGTGAACGAGGCGTCCGACCTCTACCCGCACTGGGAAGAGCTGCTCGTCGGGGCGCTCGCGTTCGCCATCCTCTTCTACTTCATGTGGAAGTGGGTCCTCCCGAGGATCGGCGCGCTGCTCGATGAGCGTCGCGAGAAGATCCAGGGTGAGCTCGAGCAGGCCGAAGCGACCCGATCCGAGGCCGATGCCTTGCTGGCCGACTACCGGACCCAGCTCGCCGGCGCTCGCGACGAGGCCAACCGCATCATCGAGGAAGCCCGACAGACCGCAGATCAGGTACGCATCGACCTGCAGGCGAAGGCCGAGCAAGAGTCTCAGGCGACCGTGGCGCGCGCCCAAGAAGAGATCCGGGCCGAACGTGACAGGGTCTTCCAGGAACTGCGAAGTCAGGTCGGCGAGATCGCGGTCGAGCTTGCCGGCCGCGTCGTGGGCGAGTCGCTGGATACGAGCGCCCATGAGCGCCTGATCGACGAGTACATCGACCAGGTGACCGGCGGCGGAGCCCAGAACTGACGATGGCTCGCGACGATGTGATCGAGGGCTATGCGGCGGCGTTGTTCGCGGTCGCCAAAGCCGAGAACGCGCTGCCTTCGGTCGAGGACGAGCTGTACGTGTTCGCCAAGACCATCGAGCAGAACACGCCGCTCCGCGAGGCCTTGACCGACGCCACGGTGCCCGCCGAGAACAAGAAGGGCGTGATCATCGACGTGCTGGGCGATCGGGCGAATCCGTTGACGGTGTCGTTGCTCGGCTTCGTCGTCGACGCGGGCAGGGCCCGAGAGATCCCCACGATCGTGCAACGCCTGGCCGAGGTCGCGGCGCAAGAGCGCGACCACGCGCTCGCGGAGGTTCGGTCGGCGGTCCCGTTGAACGATGATCAGCGAGATCGCATCGCGGCGGCTCTGTCGGCGGCAACGGGTCGGGCGATCGACGTCAAGGTTGTCGTGGACCCGAGCGTGGTCGGAGGCGTCGTCGCCCGCGTCGGGGACGAGATCTTCGATGGCAGCCTGGCGACGCGACTCGAGGACGCCAAGCAGCGACTAGGGAGTGTGTGACGAGATGGCACTGAACATCGACCCCGCGAGCATCGCCGAGGCGCTGCGAAGGAACGTCGAGAGTTACACGCCCGGCGTCTCGCGCGAAGAGGTCGGTCGTGTGATCGAGTCGGGCGACGGCATCGCGCGGGTATCCGGACTGCCGCGCACGATGGCCAACGAGCTGCTCGAGTTCCCGGGCGGCCTGCTGGGCATGGCCTTCAACCTCGACGAGAATGAGATCGGCTGCATCGTCTTCGGCGATGCCGCCGGCATCGAGGAGGGGGATCCGGTCACCCAAACGGGACGCATCTTGTCGATCCCGGTCGGCGACGGGTTCCTGGGTCGTGTGGTCGACGGTCTGGGCCGCCCGATCGACGATCGAGGCCCGATCGCCTCTGAGGAGGTTCGAAACCTCGAGGTACAGGCGCCCAACGTGGTGTCGCGCCAACCCGTGAAGGAACCGATGTACACGGGCATCACGGCGATCGACGCCATGACGGCGATCGGTCGCGGGCAGCGCCAGCTGATCATCGGCGACCGCCAGACGGGCAAGACCGCAGTCGCGCTCGACACGATCATCTCCCAGAAGCAGTACTGGGGCACCGATCAAGCTGTGAAATGCATCTACGTGGCCGTCGGGCAGAAGGCGTCGACCGTGGCCGAAGTCGTCGAGACCCTGCGTGAGAACGGCGCGCTCGAGTACACGACCGTGGTGAACGCGGCGGCATCAGACCCTGCGCCGTTCCAGTACGTCGCGCCGTACTCAGGAGCGGCGCTGGGCGCGCACTGGATGTACAACGGCGATGCGGTCCTGATCGTCTACGACGACCTGTCCAAGCAAGCGGTGGCTTACCGCGAGATCTCGCTGCTGCTGCGCCGCCCGCCGGGTCGCGAAGCGTACCCGGGCGACGTCTTCTACCTGCACTCCCGGTTGCTCGAACGAGCCGCCAAGCTCTCCGACGAGCTCGGCGGCGGC
>JAOUEA010000111.1 GCA_029858935.1 Actinomycetota bacterium | reverse complement strand
GTTCTCGGCCGCCACCGCTGGGCTCGAGCCCGTGCCCACGCGCATGTGGGAGACCTGGTTGCCGCTCGTGACGTCGGATCGCACCTCGCCGCAGGGTGCCGTGGAGGTCGATCTGTACCGCAGCGTGGTCGTGGCGGGCGCGGGTGCCGAGGCCGAACGGCTCGCGTCCACGTTGCGCGTGCTCGCGATCGCCGCGTTCCTCGCCGCCGTCGCACTGGCGATCGCCACCGCCCGGGCTCGGCGGATGCCCGCCGCCGAGCGCCCGAAGGACGAGATCGAGACCGAGCTCGAGCTCGACCGGGACGAAGGCCATGACCCCCAGATGGCCATCGTCGAGGTGGCCCACGAGCGCGACGTGTCGATCGCCCGTGCGTCGGAGGCCGAGGCACGGGAACAGCTCGCACGTGAGCGTCTGGACGCCCTGCTTCCGCTCGAGCAGCGGGTCGAGATCGCCGAGCGGCGAGCGCTCGACGCAGAACGCAGGCTCGAGGAGATCGCCGAGCGCGTCGAGGCTGCGTCGAGCGACCCCTCCGGGAACGAGAGCACGGGCGACGAGCTCGAGGCCGCGGACACCGGCGACGAGGGCACGCCCGCCCGCCGTGCATCCGACTCCGCCGATGCGGTGGGTCGTCAGGCAGCCGAGCTTCGGGAACGGCTGAGGCGCAGCGCTGCCCGCAAGAAGCCCGGCGCCGGCTCCGACCGCTAGATCAGATCGCCAGGGCGTCGACGGCGTAGATGTCGCGAAGGCGCTGGGCGACCTCGTCGGCGGTCACGAGCGACCGGGGGAACACGTCGTGGCGCCGAGCGACGGCGAGGTGCTCGTCGCAGATCGGCATCATCTCGCCCCGCGGGAACCACCCGACGTGTCGGGGCGCCTCGCGGCGTGCCCCGGTCGTCCAGAAGCAGAACTGACAGATCAAGCGGAGTCGCTGTGGATAGGCGAACTGGGCACGGAAGCCGTGCTGATGCTCGATCACCCGACCCCACAATGCAACGCGTCCCAGCACCGCAGGTCCCTTGGTCTTGCGGAGCACCTCGATGCCGTGCGTGCCGTGCAGGCCGCACGTGCAGAGAGGCTCGGGTGCCTCGTGCCACCTCGAGCTCCGGCACGACGCCTCGACGACCTGCCGGGGTTGCCAGGTGCGGGCGCGCCTGGCCACGGGCCGCAACAGCAGATCGCTGCCGTCACGGCGGCCGGTCAGTGCCCACACTCGCCAGGCGATGATCGGCTCCGAGGCCACGTCGGTCGGAAGACCGTCGAGCGTCGTGCCGTGGGGCTTCACGGCACCCGTTGCTCGGGCCGGGCAGGTGTCGGCTCGCGATCGGGGTGCGGAGCCGGATCGGCGTCGGGCACGACCTCGCCTGGCACCGGCAGGGTGACCGGCTCGATCTCGATGATGCGTTTCGGCTGTCCGATATCCATCGGTTTCTCCGAGGGTACCCCTCCCTCGTCGCTCGGGGAACCGCTTTCCTGTCGTGAACGCTCTCAGCGATCGTTCGCTAGGCGTTCCTGATTCGATAGATGGCGTTGAAATCACTGAAGTAGATGCGTCCGTTGGGTCCGACTTCCATGGACAGGATCGAGCCGCCGGGGGAGTCGAGCATCGTGATGGGGCCGCCGACGATGTCGTCGCGTGCCGCGTCGAGGGTGACCCGGCGCAACAGACCGCCGTCGCAGCACGCGCCGAACAGCAGGTCGCCGTTGCGTCCCGAGAGCCCGCACCCGTCGCAGAAGGCGGCGCCGGTGATGCCGATCGTGCTCGAGAAGTTGAGCTCGGGAAGCCGACGCGGTGCGGGGCCGTCCTGGTTGGTGTTGGGGCAGTTCTGGTTGGCCCCCCACGCGTAGTTGCCGCCGCGCCGCACGAGGTTGATCTCGTCGTTGCACTCGGGGCCGTTCTCCGTTTCCCAGAGGAAGCCGGTCTGCGGGTCGAACGCGAACCCGAAGGAGTTGCGGATCCCGAAGGCGAAGATGCGACTTCGCTTCCCGCCGATCAGCGGATTCGCGCCCGGCACCGACCCGTCGGGGTTCATGCGCAGGATCTTGCCGCGCAGGTTCTTGGTCGTGTCCTGAGCGTTCGATGCGGTGTGTCCGTCACCGACGATCGCATAGAGCTTGCGATCGGGTCCGAACACGATGCGGCCGCCGTTGTGGTACGGACTCGAGCTTGCGGGGGTGGACAGGATCGTCGTGAGACCGGCACCGTGGCCGTTGCGATCCTTGATGCGCACGATCTGGTTCCGGAGCTTTCCCCCGGCCCGGCGGGTGACGAACACATACACGAGCTTCTTCTGCGGCCAGCGCGGATGCAGCGCCACACCGAGCGCTCCGCGCTCGCCCGATCCGCTGACGCCGGCGATGTCGAAGAAGAGCCGGTCGAAACCGGTCTTCGGATTGCGGAAACGTATCTTGCCCGTTTGGCGCTCGAGGTAGACGATCGTGCCCTTCGGGGTGAACGTGAACGCGGCCGGTCCGTTGAGGCCCCGGGCCACCCTCACCGCGCGCACCCCGGCGCCGGCAGACGCCGGGCCGGCCGAGACGGCCGCCACCACGACGGCGGCGATCGTGATCGTGCTCAGGCGTGCGAACTTCGACATGTGCATCGTGGTCGTGGCTCCCTCCTCGTCGCTCACGGTCCTCGGTCGCTCTGGGAGCATTGCCCCCGTGACGACACTGCCTCCCTCGTTGTTCGGCGAGCCGGCCCTTCGTTCTGAAGACCCTCGGTTCCTGACCGGCCGGGGCCGGTACCTCGAGAACCTGCCGATCGAGGGGGTCCTACGCGCAGTGTTCGTTCGCTCCATCATGCCGCACGCACGGCTGATCGACGTCGGCGTCGACGTCGCGCGCACCATGCCCGGCGTCGCCGGCGTGTTCACGGCCTCCGATCTCGACCTTCCTCGCCTGCCGGCGAGCGGCGTCGTCGAGAGCACGGACGCCACACTCGAAGGACCCTTCGGACGGGAGGCGCTCGCCGGCGAGGTGGTGCGGTTCGTGGGCGAGCCCATCGCCGTCGTGATCGCCGACTCGCTGGCTTCGGCCGAGGATGCCGCAGAGACCGTGGTGGGCGGCTACGACCCGCTGCCGGCGATCATCGACGTGGAAGCGGCACTGGACGCCGACGCGCCGCTGCTGTGGCCCGACCACGGCTCGAACGTGGTCGCCTCGTTCGAGGCGTCGTGGTCCGACGACGTGCTCGCCGGCTCCGACGTCGTCGTGAAGGAACGGTTCGTGAACCAGCGCCTGGCCCCGGTGCCGATGGAAGGCAACGGCATCGCGATCGAACCGCACGGCGACGGCACGTTCACAGCGTGGGTCTCGACGCAGGTGCCGTTCGACGTTCGCGATGACCTCACCGACGCGCTCGGTGTCGAGAAGCAGGCGGTGCGGACGATCGCGCCCGACGTGGGCGGGGGGTTCGGGTCAAAGCTGCAGGTCTATCCCGAGTACCTGGTGGTCGCTGCGGTCGCCGCTCGGCTGGGGCGACCGGTGCGGTGGATCGAGTCTCGCTCCGAAGGCCTGCTGGCGCTGACGCACGGGAGGGCCCAGGTGCAGCACGTCGAGATCGGCGCGCGCCTCGACGGCACGCTCGTCGGTCTGCGAGCGGATCTGATCGCCGACATGGGGGCCTATCCGATCGGCGCGTTCATGCCGAACACCACCCACGAGATGCTCTCGGGTGTCTACACGATTCCGCGTGTGGCTTCGCGAGGTCGAAGCGTCGTCACGAACACGACCCCCGTCGCGCCCTATCGAGGCGCGGGGCGGCCCGAGGCAACCGCACTGATCGAACGAGCCGTCGACATGATCGCGGCCGAGCTGCGGATGGATCCGATCGAGGTGCGCCGGAAGAACCTCATACCGTCCGAGGCGTTCCCCTACCGGACCGCATCGGGCACGGTCTACGACACCGGCGACTATGAGCTCGCGTTGGGCGAGGCGGAGCGGCTCGCCGGGATCGACGCCCTTCGCGCCGAGCGAGCCGCCCGCAGGCAACGGGGCGACCATCTCGCGCTCGGCATCGGCGTGTCGACCTACGTCGAGATCACCGCCTTCAGCGCCAAGGAGTTCGCGGCCGTCGAGGCCGAGCCAGACGGCACCGTCACCGTGCTCACGGGGACGTCGCCACACGGGCAGGGCCACGAGACGGCGTTCGCACAGGTGGCATCGGCCGTTCTCGGCGTCGCGTTCGACGCGATCCGGGTCGTGCATTCCGACACCGGCGTGATTAAGCGAGGGGCCGGCACCTGGGCGTCGCGGTCGCTGCAGGCCGGTGGGTCTTCGGTGTTCGAGCGCAGCGGCGAGATGCTCGCGAAAGCCCGGCAGCTGGCGGCCCATCTGCTCGAGGTCGCCGCCGACGATCTGGAGCCGGCCGACGGTGGAGGCTTCGCGGTGCGCGGCGCCCCCGATCGCGCGCTCTCACTCGCCGAACTCGCGACGGCGGCGCGACAGGCCCACCGGCTTCCGCCCGGTATGGAGCCAGGCTTGCGAGCCGAGGGCGTCTACCGGGAACCGGGTTCGACGTTTCCCTTCGGGACCCATCTCGCCGTGGTCGAGGTCGACACCGACACGGGGGAGGTGCGGCTCGTGCGTCACGTGGCGGTCGATGACTGCGGTCGGGTGCTGAACCCCGCGCTGGTGGAGGGGCAGGTCCACGGTGGGCTCGCCCAGGGCATCGCACAGGCCCTATTCGAAGAGGTGCTCTACGACGACGGCGGCAGCCCGATCACGTCGACGCTCACGACCTACGCGGTGCCCTCGGCGGCGGAGTTCCCCCGGTTCGAGACCGCACGCACCCAGACCCCGACGCCGGTCAACCCCTTGGGGGTCAAAGGCATCGGCGAATCCGCCACGATCGGGTCGACGCCCGCGGTGCAGAACGCCGTCGTCGACGCGCTGTCGCCGTGGGGCATCCGTCATCTCGACCTCCCGCTGACGTCCGAGCGCGTTTGGACGGCCCTGCGCGGGTCGGCGGGCCCCGACGGCCGATAGTCTCCGCGCCATGACCGACACCCTGCCCGCGTGGGAGCGTCGCTTCCGTACTCCGAGCGTCTCCCTGCCCGGCTGGGCCCGACAGGCGCCCGACCGCCTCGTCTACTGGAGCACCGAGAGCGGGGTGTATCAGGTGCACGTCGCCGACCGCGCCACCGGCGCCGGCAGGCAGGTGACCGATCACCCGGTCGGCGTGCTGTCCGGTGCGCTCACGCTCGACGGCGAGCACGTGCTCTTCTGGCAGGACGAGACGGGCAGCGAAGCGGGGCTGTGGCACGCGCAACCCTTCGATGGCGGAGAGGCCACGCCATACCTCCAGGGGGTCTCGCAAGGGTGGAACGGCGGCCTCGCGCAGGCCCCCGGCGTCGTCGCGGCCGGCATCAGCGATGCCGGCGGTTTCGCGGTCTACACCTCGATCGACGGCGAGCCGGCGAGCGAGATCCGCCGCGGCTCCGAGTCGATCACGGTCGGCGGGTTCCGGTCGGGGACTTCGGGCCGCGGAGGCCTGTCCGCGGACGGATCGCTGCTGGCGCTCGATCACGCCGAGCACAGCGACGAGATGCATCCGGCGGTGCTCGTGATCGATCCTCGGACGGGCGCGACGATCGCGGAGCAGGTCGACGAGGGCATGGCGCTGCTCTCCTCGTGTTGGTCGCCCGCGCCGGGAGACCAGCGGCTGGTCGTGAGCCACGAGCGTGAGGGAGACGAGCGCCCCGCGATCTGGGACCTTGCGACCGGCGAGTGGATCGATCTGGACCTCGACCTGCGGGGACCCGTGCACGCCGTAGATTGGTGGCCCGACGCCTCCGCGCTCCTGGTCGTGCACAACGACGAGGGCCGCGACCGGCTGCACCGGTATGAGCTGGGGCCGGGCTCGCTCACCGCGATCGAGCACGAGCAGGGAACGATCGGCGCAGCGAGCGTTCGCCCCGACGGCGACGTGTGGTACCGGCTGTCTCGCGGTGACCACGCTCCCGTCGCGCTCTCCGCGTCGGGGGCCGAGGTGGTTCGCCCACGTGGCGAGGCGGCCCCGGTGGGGCGACCCTTCGTCTCGTGGCACTTCGACAACGGTGAGGGCGACCGGGTGCACGGGTTCTACGTCACCCCCGAGGGCGACGGGCCGTTCCCGGTCGTGATGTTCGTGCACGGCGGGCCGACCGGGCAAGACACCGACGAGTGGGATCCTGAGGTCCAGGCCTACGTCGACATGGGCTTCGCGGTCGGCATGGTGAACTACCGAGGGTCGACCGGATACGGGCGCGCATGGCGCGATCGCCTGATCGGCGACATCGGCGGGCCGGAATTGGTCGACGTGAACGCCGGGCTCTCCGACCTGGTGGCCAAGGGCGTCGCCGACTCCGATCGGGCGGTCATCGGAGGTTGGTCATGGGGCGGGTACATCACCCTGATGGAGCTCTGCAAGTTCCCCGGTCTGTGGCGCGCCGGGGTCGCAGGCGTGCCGGTCGGCGACTACGAGCTGTCGTACGAGGACCTCTCGCCCGAGCTGCAGGCCTATGACCGCGCGCTGCTGGGCGGCACGCCCAGTGAGGTCCCCGATCTCATGCGGGATCGCAACCCCATCCACTTCGTCGACGACGTCAGAGCGCCGGTGATCTTCTTGATCGGAGAGAACGACACGCGGTGTCCGCTCCGCCAGGCCATGGCGTTCGTCGACAAGCTCGGCGAGCGCGACCATCCGCACGAGGTGGTGGTGTTCGGCACCGGCCACGGGTCGTTCGACATCGACGAGGAAGTCCGGCAGGTTCGCTCGATCCTCACCTTCCTCGAGCAGCATGTGCCCGGCGTGAGCGTGCCCTGACCCGCGACCGGTCGCCCTGCATAGGTTCGCCTGCTCCGTTTCGAGCGAGCGTGGGTAGTGTCGAACGATGACGATCCTCGTGACAGGAGCGACCGGCGCGATCGGGGGCCGACTCGTCGAGCAGCTCGTCGCCGACGGGCACGCGCCGCGGGTAGCGTCGCGTTCGCCCCACAAGCTGATCGCTCGGTGGCCCACGCTCGACGCGGTGGAGCTCGACGTGCTCCGCCCCGCCACGCTGCGAGCGGCGCTCGACGGTGTCCAGGCGGCCTACTACCTGGTGCACTCGATGGAGCCCGGCACCGACGGCGACTTCCGTGCACGCGATGCTGAGGGTGCGAACGCGTTCGCTGATGCCGCGCGAGCCGCCGGTCTCGAGCGGGTGATCTATCTGGGAGGGCTGGGTGACGAGGGGGGCGAGCTCTCGGAGCACCTCGAGAGCCGCCACGAGACCGGGCGGATACTCGCCGAGGCCGGGCCTCCGGTGCTCGAATTCCGTGCTGCGATGGTCGTGAGCGCCGACAGCGCTTCGTTCACCATGCTGACCGACCTCGTGAACCGCCTGCCGGCGATGGTGGTGCCTCGATGGGTGAACACCCCGACCCAGCCGATCGCGATCGACGACGTGCTCGCCTACCTCGTCGCGGGTCTCGAGGTGCCGCTCGATGGCTCGCGGACGATCGTCGAGATCGGGGGCCCCGACGTGACGACGTATCGGGCCATGATCGAGACGGTTGCGGCCGAGCGAGGCCGCCATCCGCT
>JAOUEA010000110.1 GCA_029858935.1 Actinomycetota bacterium | reverse complement strand
AGGTGTGGGAACGGGTGATCTCTTCCCAGGTCGAGGACCGGCTCGTCGAGATCCTGGGAGACCCGGGCGCGTGCCCGCACGGGAACCCGATCCCCGGCTCGAGCCACGAGGTCGACGTCACCTCGCTCGTGGCCCTCAACGAGGTCGAGCCGGGCACACGGGTGACGCTCAGGCGTTTGACCGAGGATCTCGAGCTCGAGCTGGCCGTGATGCGCTTCCTCGAGGAATCGGCGCTCATGCCCGGAGCCGAGGTCGAGGTGGACGGCATCGGCCCCGACGGGTCGATGAGCCTCACGGTCGCCGGCAGGTCCGCCGCGCTGGGCGCAGCGCTGGCCGACAACCTCTGGGTCGAGCTCCACGCCTGAGCCGCCGGCCAGGCGGTGACCCGACGCCAGCTCGTTCGCTCCCGAACGACCTTGACGGAATCCGACCCTCTGGATAGGATTTCGACCGTCCGAAGATACGGTGTTCGGGAGTCCGAACACTCGGCTCCGAGTCCGAGGAGGGGTACGGCCCGTGGGTGCTGCGTTCCTGGTCGCGTTGCGAGAAGGCATCGAGGCCGCATTGATCATCTCGATCCTGTTGGCGTACCTGCGTCAGGTCGGCGCGAGCGATCGCATGCACCTGGTGTGGTGGGGAACAGGACTCGCCGCCGCCATCAGCATCGTCGTCGGCACCGTCATCTTCGCGGTGGGCGCCGAGTTCGAGGGAACCTCTGAGGCGGTCTTCGAAGGCATCGTCACGCTGGTGGCGGTCGGCGTGTTGACCTGGATGATCTTCTGGATGCGGCGCCAGGGCGCTCGGGTGAAGTCGGAGTTGCAGGAGCGCGTCGACACCGCGCTGCTGGCCGGCGGGTTCGCGCTCGCCGCGCTCGCATTCGTCGCGGTCCTGCGCGAGGGCATCGAGACAGCGCTGTTCCTCTATGCCGCGGCCAAGGGCACGGCGGTCGACAGCGGTGGCGTCGGCGCCCAGGTGATCGGCGCGACGCTCGGGCTCGCGCTCGCCGTGGTGCTTGGTGTGCTGCTCTACCGAGGAGGCCTGAAGCTCAACCTGCGCTCGTTCTTCCGCATCACCGGGTTGCTGCTGATCGTGGTCGCGGCCGGCCTCTTCGCCTTCGCCCTGCACGAGCTCCAAGAAGCGGGCTGGCTCCCGATCCTCGCCGGCACGGCCTTCGACGTGTCGAGCGCGTTCCCCGACGACAGCGGTGCGGGCGGCATCCTTCGCGCGATCTTCGGCTACCAGGCCAACCCGACCTGGCTGGAGCTCATCGGCTGGTTCGGGTACCTGCTGATCGTCGGAGGCCTGTTCCTGCGGAAACCACCCGCACTGGCTCCGCGAGCCGAGACGGTCTCGGTGCCAGAGGTCGAGACAGAGGTCGAGACTTCCCGGCCCGCGGCCGATCGCGCCTGAGCCTCTCGCGAGACCGAGCGTCGCCTCGCGCTCGGGCTCCCGACGTTGTCGCATTTCTTACAGGCCTTGATGGAAGGCCCTCTGACCTGCATGTTCGTGCGACACCGTTTGTGCCGCACGGGCCTCCACGAGTTGACAGGTCTCAACCTCGCGTTTATCGTTCGCGACGGTCCCGCGAGGCTGCGGGCAGGAACGGGAAACCGGACCGGCCGGGTCGCTCGGGACCATAGCTTGACGGGCCGCGATGCTCGACAGGGAACGATCGCGTATGGGGAAGGCGTGATCGAACCCGAGGGGCATCGCGGCCCGTCATCTGTGTGAGCAGGCGTGTCGGAGACCTGATTCCCGATACCCCGAACCCAGGGTCGAGGCTTCCTCGAGATCTTCCGCATTCTCCGCAGACCCTGAACCCCGGATCGAGCCCTCAGATCACGGCTTCGAAGAACTTCTTGGTCTCGGGGTACTTCGTGTGGTTGATCATCTCGTCGGGCGTGCCCTGCTCGAGGATGATCCCTTCATGGAAGAACATCATGCGGTTGGCGACCTCGCGGGCGAACCCCATCTCGTGGGTGACCACCATCATCGTCATGTGCAGATCGGTGGCGAGCGATTTCATCACCGTCAGCACCTCCCCGATCAACTCCGGGTCGAGCGCCGAGGTCGGCTCGTCGAACAACATGACCTCCGGCTCCATCGCCAGGGCCCTGGCGATCGCCACACGCTGCTGCTGGCCCCCGGAGAGCCGGATCGGGTACTCCTCGGCCTTGTCCGACAGACCGACCTTCGCCAACAGGTCGAGGCCCATCGACCGCGCGTCTTTCTCGGGGATGTCCTTCACGGTGACGGGGCCCTCGATGACGTTGCCGATCACGGTCATGTTCGGGAAGAGGTTGAACTGCTGGAAGACCATGCCCACCTTGATGCGCAGCTGGCGGACCTGCTCGCGCTTGCCCTTCGTACGATGTCCGCCCTCAAGGCGGAGACCCGAGACCTCGATCGTGCCCGAGGTGGGATCTTCGAGGAAGTTCACGCAGCGAAGGAGCGTGCTCTTGCCCGATCCGGAGCGACCGAAGATGACGACGACCTCGCCCTTGTCGACCTCCATGTCGATGCCCTTGAGCACCTCGAGGTCCCCGAAGCTCTTGTGGAGGTTCTCCACCTTGACGACGTCCTCACCGTTCCCCCCGTCGCTCAATGTCCCTGCCCTTTCAGCTCGGGCCCCGCGACGTCCTCCTCGAAGACCGCCGGCAGACCCCCATCGCCGCGGCTGGTGCCAACGACCTTCGTCTTCTTCCCCCCGGTTGGGCCGCCTCGTACGTAGCCCTTGCTGATCCGTCGCTCGAGCCTGCTCTGGAAGAACGTGAACACCGCCGTCAGACCCCAGTACATGCCAGCGGCCAAGAGGAAGGCCTCCAGCGGCTGGAAATCGGCGTTGCCGACCAGTTGGGCTCGACGGAAGATCTCTGCCTCGGTGGCCGAGATGCCGATAAAGCTCACGAGCGCCGTGTCCTTCATCATCGCGATGAACTCGTTGCCGGTCGGGGGGATGATGACGCGGAAGGCCTGCGGCAGCACGACACGCTTCATCTTCTGGCCGTACGTCATGCCGAGCGCGTCGGCAGCCTCGGCTTGCCCGTGGCCCACGGACTGGATGCCGGCGCGGAAGATCTCGGTCATGTAGGCGCCGTAGTTGAGCCCCAGCGCGATCACGCCGGCGACCGAGGACTCGAGGGTGAGGGCGTTCTTGAGGTTCAACGGAAGTCCGAGGTTCCCGATCACCTGCGGCACGGCGAACGCGATCAGGAACAGCTGGACGATCAGCGGCGTGCCTCGGAAGAACGAGGTGTAGAAGCCGGAGACGCCGTAAGCGATCGGGTTGCGGCTCAGTCTTCCGAGGGCCCCCAAGAGCGCCAGCAGGATCGCCAGGATGATGGCGAGAACCGCGATCTGGATCGTGAACCGCAGCCCTTTGACGATGAAGGACGCATGGTCCCGCATCCACTCGATGTTGAAGTCCGCCAGAGCGAACAGGACTCCGAGGATCACGAAGATGAACAGCCATACGACTCCGACCTTCAGCCGGAACGGGATCCTCGCGCTCGCCTGGGCGAGGCCCTCTCGTCTGCTGCCGCCGGGTGGTGCGGTCGCCGGGGGCCGGGTCTCCCCGGCCCCCATCTCCTGAGTCGCCACGCTTCCCCCGTTCTCCGTGGCCGTTGGGCGACGACCCCGTCAGGCCGCCGAAGCGTCGATCGTGAGGTCTTGGCCGTCGTACCACTCGGCCGACAAGGCGCTCAGAGTGCCATCGGCGTGCATCTCCTCGACGATGCTCGAGACGGCCGCCACGAGCGATGCCTGGTCGAGATCCGACGCTTTGTCGATCGCCACCGACAGTGGCTCTGAGAAGAGCGGGTCGCCGAGCAACTGCATGGGCCGGCCCTTGTCGATCGCCGACTGCAACGTCGGAGTCGCCGACATCACGGCGTCGACCTGGCCGGCCTGCAACGCCTGTATCGCGGTTGAATCGGTGTCGAAGCCCTTGATCACCGGGTCGGTGATCGGCGACTCGAAGGTGTACCCCGGGATGTCGAGGGTGTTCTGCAGGAAGAAGTCGTACGTGCAGCCCGAGCAGACGCCGATCGTCTTTCCGTTGAGCTGGTCCACCGACGTGATGTCGCTTCCCTCGGGCACGGCGATCGAGGCGGGCGTGAAGTAGTAGGCCGGCGTGAAGTCCAGCACCTCGGCACGCTCGGCCGTCACGGTCATCGAGCCGACGCTCATGTCCCAGCGGCCGTTCCAGTTGCCGGACGTGATCGCCGTCCACGACGGCGTCTCCCACTCGATCTCGACGCCGAGGCGCTCCGCGATCGCGGTCGCAACATCGATGTCGAAGCCTTCGTACTCCCCTGTCTCGGGATTCAGCGACGATTGTGGCGGGTAGGCGGGGTCGGTCGAGACCCGGATCACGCCGTTCGAGCAGATCTCTGCCAGCAGGTCGCCGGCGCTGGTGTCGGCCGTGCTGCACGCCGTCTCGGCCGTTGCGCTGCCGGTATCGTTGCCGCCTGCGGCGGTGTCGGCCGGCTCGTCGCTGCCGCATGCCGCCGCGACGAGCGACAGAGCGGCGGTGAGGACGAGGATCGACCGGAATCGGAACTTGGGCATCGTGCCTCCTTCCAGAGGGACGGCAACTCCTGGCGCCCCTCGCCGGACTATAGGTGCAGGGGGACCGAACGAGCAACGCGGCGGGCGCGGCCCTCCCGCAGGGGATACGAGAAGTGAGGCGCGTGGGGTTTCACCGACATAGGCGCGCGGTCACCCTCAGCTCGGGATCGGCAGCCACCGCGTGCCTGCGGCCACGAACAACCCCGGCTCCGCCCCGATGAGCTCCCCGTCGGGGTCGAACATGTACGTGCGCGCGACGCCGTCGTCCGTGGTCAGATCCTCGAACATCGCTCGCATCGCGATGCGATCGACGGCGCCGCGAGCGATCGCCTCAGCGGCGAGGCGGCCGGCATCCCAGGCTTCCGCGGCATACACACCCGGGGCGAGCCCATGCTCGGACTGGTAGGCGTTCACGAACCGGCGACTCGCGAGATCGGGTCGGATCGACACGTCGACGCACGAGCACGCGACCGATCCCACCACCACGCCGTCGCCCACCGGCGATGTCGGCGGGATCGTGGTCTTCAGGGCGTCTCCGGCCAGATCCACGGGCCGCCCCCGGGCCGATCCCGCATCGCGCATCGCTCGTGCCAGATCGCGCGCACCCGGAGGGAAGCCACCCCAGACGACGACGGCGCACCGAGCGGAGGCGACGGCCCGCGCCGCGGCGGCAGGGTCGGTGCCGTCGATCGAGGTCGAAGGCCAGTCGCTGAGCTCCCTGGTCACCTGGTCGATCAAGCCTCGCCCGTAGGAGCTGCCATCGCGGACGAGGCACACGGGCTGAGGGACGCCCTCGGGCGAGGTGCGGCTCGCGATCTCCGCCAGCAGCGACGCTTCGCCCGATCGGTCGGGAACCAGCCTGCGCCACAGCTCGTCGGCCTCGCCCGGAGGAGGCGAAGCAGCCAGCCACGGTGACGGGCTCACCGGAGACAGGCTGATCGTCGGCACGCCTGCCTCGGCCAGCGAACGGGCCACCTCGGCCGGCTCGTGCCAGAAGGGCGCGGCAACGGCGAGCACGAACGAAGGGTCGGCGGCAACGTCCTCGGCCATCTCGATCGCGGTGGAAGCGTCGCCGCGGGTGTCGAACTGCACGATCTCCGCCCGGGTTGCCCGATCGCCCAGGCGGCGCTCCACGACGGTGTCGAAGGCGAGGAACGACGGGGACACGAGATCCACATGGTCGGGCACCGACAGGTCCTGGAAGAACGCCACCTTGACGACCGGTTCTTCGTCGGCCGCCGATGAAGAGCACGCGACGAGCGCCATGGCCAGCACGACGAGCACGGCTGTGATCCTGCGACGGGAGCGGTTCATGACGGGACGGCCGCTAGTCTATGGAGGCTCCGGCCGGGATGGCGGAACTGGCAGACGCGCGGGACTCAAAATCCCGTGAGCTTCGGCTCGTGAGGGTTCGACCCCCTCTCCCGGCACGCATCACGTGCGTGCCGCGAGGGCCCCGGCGACGGCCAGGTCCTCGAAGGCCATGCCGACCGATTCGAACAGGGTGATGTCACGCTCCCCCGATCGAACGGTGGCCCCTTGCACGACCTGTCGGAGATCCGCAACGATATGCTCTGCGTCGACCGTGCCCTCGCCGATCGGTATCAAGAGGTCGCCCGCTTCCTCCATGGCGACCTCTCTCGTTTCGACCACCACGCGCGCCCGCTCTACCGTGATGTTGTCGATCTCGCGTGTCTGGGGCTGATAGGCCCCGACGGCGTTGATGTGCGCACCGGCCGCCAGCGATGAGCCCTCGAAGAGAGGCTCGGTGGCCGTCGTGCAGGTGCAGACGATGTCGGCGTCGTTCACCGCGTCAGGCCCGCCGACGGTGGCCGCGAACCCCAGCGAGGCAGCGACGTCCACGAGCTGGTTCACCCGTGACGGTGACCGGCCCACGATCACGACGTCGGAGACCTTCCTGACCGCAGCCATCGCATCGAGATGGGCGCGGGCCTGCACGCCGGCCCCGAAGATCACCAGGCGCACGGCATCCTCGCGAGCCAGGTGGCGGGTCGCGAGTCCGCTCACCGCCGCAGTCCGCAGGGCGGTCAGCGCCGAGCCGTCCACTAGCAGACGCGGCGCCTGAGTAGTCGGGTCGAAGAGCACGTAGAGCGCATGGATCAGGGGAAGCCCGCGATCAGGGTTCCCGTCGGTCAGGGTGACGAGCTTCACGCCGACCCCGGGCTCCCCGACGGCGGGCATCAGCAGCAGCGTGCCCGACGGTGTCGACACATGAGACCGCAGGGGTCCCGCGGCGGGGTCCCAGTCACGGAATGCCCTCTCGAGGGCGTCGATCGCCTCGAGCATCGGCAGAAGGCGAGCCAGGGCGTCGGCGTCGACGAAGGGGACCGCCTCGGCGTCGGCGCCCCTCACAGCTCGCCGAGGTACGCCTGGCGCATCTGCGGATCGTTCAGCAGCGACTCCGCGGTCCCGGACAGCACCACCTCGCCGGTCTGGATCACATAGCCTCGATCGGCGATGCGCAGCGCCATGTTCGCGTTCTGTTCCACGACGAAGACCGTGCGGCCGAGTTCCCTGATCTGCTGGATGATCGCGAAGACCTGCTCCACGAGCACGGGGGCCAGACCCATCGAGGGCTCGTCCATGAGCAGCACCTTCGGGTCGGCCATCAAGGCCCGACCCATCGCCACCATCTGCTGTTCCCCGCCGGACAACGTGCCCGCCTTCTGCTTCAGGCGCTCGCGAACCCTCGGGAACGTCTCCAGCACCTGCTCGCGATCGCGAGCGATGCCCTCCTTGTCGCTGCGGAGGTAGGCGCCGAGTTGCAGGTTCTCGTCCACCGACATGTCGGCGAACAACCGCCGGTTCTCGGGCACCATCGAGATACCGCGGCGGACGATCTCCGACGTGGGAAGACCCGAGATCGGTTCGCCGGCGAAGATCACCTTGCCTTCGGATGGGGTCACGTACCCGAGGATCGTCTTCAGGGTCGTGCTCTTGCCGCTGGCGTTGCCTCCCAGCAGGCACACCATCTCACCGGGGAAGATCTCCATGTTCGCCTCACGCAGCACGGCTACCAGCCCGTAGTGCGTCGAGACGTTGCGCAGCTCGAGGATCGG
>JAOUEA010000109.1 GCA_029858935.1 Actinomycetota bacterium | reverse complement strand
CGCGATCTGCAGGAGGACAAGGAACCGGCGTTCGACGCCGCCGACACGATCGAGCTCGTGCTGCCGGCCCTCGCGGGTGCGGTCGCGACCGTGCACTTCGATCCTGCCGCCATGCGTGCTGCATGCGATGCGGAGGGGCTCTATGCGACCGACCTCGCCGAAGCGCTCGTGCGGGCCGGGGTGCCGTTCCGCGACGCGCACCGCCGCACCGGCGAGCTGCTCAAGCGCCTCGACGGCGAGGGCCGCCGGCTCGTCGACCTCACCGACGCCGAGTGGAAGGAGTTCGGCGTGGCCGATGGCATGGAGATGCTCGACCCCGACCGCAGCGTCGAGGCACGCACGATCGCCGGCGGCCCTTCGCCCGCGAGCGTGCGGCATCAAGCCGAAGCCCTTGAGCGAGCGCTCGCGGAGCGGCCGACGACCTGAGCCCGCGGCGTCCGTGAGAGCATGCGCCGCCATGCGATTCCGGATCCGCTCGTTCACCGCGCTCGATGCCGACGACGTCGCGGGGTGGCGTTACCCGGCTCCGTACGACGCGTATGACGCGACCGAGGATTCATCGATGGATGATGAGATGCGCGACCCTCGGCGGTGGGGCGAGTCGTGGTTCGCGGCCGACGATGCGCAGACCGGTCGACTCGCGGGCTTCCTCGAGTTCGCGGTCATCCGGACCGAAGACGTCGCCGAAGTGAAGATCGGATTGGGTCTGCGCCCCGACCTGACCGGGCACGGCGTCGGGACCTCGTTCGTCGAGGAGGCGCTCGCGTTCGCGAGGAGCCGATGGGCGCCCGAGTCCTTCGCGCTCGACGTGTTCCCGTGGAACGAGCGCGCGATCCGTTGCTACGAGCGCGCCGGGTTCGTTCGCGGCGAGGTCTACGTGCGCCGTTTCGACGACGGCAACGAGGTCAGGTTCCTCCGGATGGCCCGGCCCGCATGACGGGAGGGGTAACGGGCACGCCGCGCTTCCGCTGCAGCTCGAGGTACTCGCTTCGACGACGGAAGGTTCCCCGGAGCTCCTCGCTCAATGAGTCGACGAACTGATCGCGGTATGCAGAGTCGACGAGGATCGTGACCGCGTAGTAGAGCCCGGCGAACGCTGCGACGCCGGTGGCGACGCGCAGCAGCGACTCGCTCACCTGCACCGTGTCGCCGAACCACGCGATCGACCAGATGACGTCATCGGGGGTCACGAGCCAGGACTCACGAACCGCGGTGCTGACCAGGAGCGCCCCGAGCACGACGTAGAACAGCCAGATCGCGGCGCTCACGAAGGTCACCTGCAGCATCTCGCTGATCAGGGCCACCGCAGCGAGGTTCAGGCGTTCCTTCCGACGGAGCGGCACGTCGCCGACCGCGGATTCGTCCTGCACCTCTCGCACGACACCCGGCAGCCTCACCGCGAGGAAGACCATCGCGAGCAGCACGAACAGGGCCATCGCCGACCAGAACGCACCCGGACCCGGGGCCGTGAACACCTGCCAGATCTCGGTCGTGAAGAACATCACCAACGAGAAGAACAGCAGCAACGGAACCGCCCGCACCAGCACCGAGAGCGACGCACCGAGCTGGGAGAAGAACCGCCGGCCCGTCCAGCGGACCAATGACACGACCCCGAACCCGATGATGAGGTAGACGAGCAGCAGCAGCGCGGAATTCAGCAGCACCGTGTTGAATCCGAACAGGAGCTGGCCGCTGAATACGACCGGCAGCAAGCCCGGCAATGCAACGAACGCCACGAGCTCGGGCGTGCCGACGCGCGAGGGAACCGAGAAGAACCGCCGCCCGCGGACGACGTTCAGCACCCCGAACGCGCCGAACAGGATCGCGGCGCCGCCAAGAGCGAACAGCAGGTTCACCCACCCCGCATCGATGTCCATCGCGTTCACGACCTCGAGGACGAACACGAGCGTAAGGAACGGGATCGCGCGGGTGAACACGTCCTCTGCCGCCGAGAAGTCGAGGATCAGGTTGGGCACGCCGTCGCGTCGAAACCTTCGCTCGAGCTCGGCGATGCGTGCGTCGTCGTCCCTCACGGAAGCATCGAACCACGGGCGGCCGGCCCGATCGTGCAGGCGCGCCGCTTCGGCAGGTCGCGGATAGGCTGGGCCCGATGCAAGAACCGCGATTCTCGAGTGCGCTCGTGGTGTTCGCCCATCCGGACGACGCCGAGTTCATGTGCGGCGGCACGGTCGCGAAGTGGACCCGCTCCGGCTGCACGGTGCACTACGTCGTGTGCACCGACGGCTCTGCAGGTTCCAATGAACCGGGCGCCAGGCGCGAGGACGTCGCGCCCATCCGCGAGCGGGAGCAACGCGCCGCCGCCGAGGTGCTCGGCGTCGAGAGCGTGACGTTCCTCGGCGAGACCGACGGCTTGCTCGAAGTCTCCCCGTCGACCCGGAAGAAGGTCACGCGCGAGGTGCGGCGCCTGCGGCCCGAGGTGATGCTGGCGCCCGACCCCGGCCGGCTGTGGTTCGGGCAGGGCTACATCAACCACTGGGATCACAAGCAAGCGGGACTGCTCGCGCTCACGGCGGTGATGCCCGATGCACCCACCCGCGTGATGTTCCAGGAGCTCGAGGACGAGGGGATCGAGCCGTACGAGGTTCCCAACCTCTGGCTGTCGAGCGACGAGCCCGATACCTTCATCGACATCACCGAGACGATCGATACCAAGGTCGCGGCGCTGGCTGAGCATGTGAGCGAGGAGGGCGAGGCCGCGGCGCCGTTCGTGCGTGAGCGCGCGCGTCAGCTCGGCGAGGGCGCCGGGCTCGAGTACGCCGAGGCCTTCAAGACGTTTCGCTTCGTTGACGACGATGAGTAGGTGAGCATGGACTTCGAGATGGACGACCAACAGGACGAACCCCTCGAGCTGACCGCCGAGGAGCGTCGTGACATCGAGGCGGACCTCGACGACCTCGCCGCGATGCGGACCGTCTTCTCGCCCCAGGGCGTCAAAGGCGTCATGATCGCGTGCCAGGACTGTGGCTCGAATCACTTCTTCGAGTGGGAGCTGCTGCGCGACAACCTCGAACAGATGCTCACCACCGGCGAGCCCCGCCCCCACGAACCTGCGTTCGACCTCGTCGAGGACGAGTACATCCAGTGGGACTACGGCAAGGGCTACGTCGACGCGCTCACCGACACCGGGCTCGAGCCCGACCGGCGCATCGAGGTCACCCAGTGCCCGTGGTGCGAGACGCCGTTCGACGGGGCGTTCGCGTTCTGCCCCACCTGCGGTCGCACCCTCGCCACCGTGCGCCTTTACCGTGAACTGCTCGACCGGGGATTCGAGGAACGCGACGTGCGCGCCCTCCTCGTGCGCGCCGGCTACGAACCGTTCTGATCGCGGGGGTTGCGCTTCGGACTCGGTCGGGAGGACGATGGGTCGACCGACCCGCAGGAAGGGGAAGCGGAATGGCACGGTTCCTGTACAAGGTGTCCTACACCAAAGAGGGCATGCAGGGCGTGATGAAGGAAGGCGGAGCGAGCCGACGCACCTTCATCGAGAAGATGGCAGCTGACATAGGTGGTTCGATCGCGTCGTTCGACTTCGCGTTCGGCGACACCGACGTCTACGTGATCGCCGAGATGCCCGACGAGATCACCGCCGCCGCGGTCGCGACCGCCGTCGCGGCGTCGGGCGCGGCAAGCATCGAGACGGTCGTGCTGCTGTCGGCCGAAGACATCGACCGCGCGATCGCGAAGAACGTGCCCTACCGGGCGCCAGGCGCCTGAGGGCCGGCGCGCGCCGTCACCGACGTCGCTTCGCCCCGGGCGCCCGCCGGGAGCCGGCCGACGGCTCCATGACGCACTCCTCAGGCGGTACGTCGGGTCGCAGGCCTCGGAACGACGGCGCGCGCATCTTCCCCGTGCTCGTCGTGAACTCCAGGTAGCGCACCTCGCACACGAGTTCGGGCTGCACGAACGTCGCGCCCTTCACGGCGGCCAGCTCTGCGTCCTCGATCGATGGGTCGGGGCGTGCGAGCGGCGCGAGCACATCCATGAGCTCGTCGAGCGCACGCTCGGTGAACCCAGAGCCCACCTGGCCCACCCAGCGCAGCGCGCCGGCATCGTCGATCGCGCCGACGAGCAGCGCCCCGAACGATCCAGCCCGTCCGCCCTTGCCCGGCGTCCACCCGAGGATCACGCAATCCTGGGTGTTCATCAGCTTGATCTTGCGCCAGTCCGTGCTTCGTCGGCCGGGAAGGTAGGTCGACCCGGTGCGTTTGGCCATCACGCCTTCGAGCCCGAGCTCCTTTGCTCCCCGCGTGAACGTCGTTCCGTCGCCCTCCACGTGGGTGGTCACCTGGAGCCGATGATCCTGCTCCACCACCAGCTCCAGCAGCTCTCGCCGTTGTTCGAGCCCGAGCCCAGTGGTCTCATGGCCGTCGAGCCACAACAGGTCGAACACGACGAGCGAGACCGGCGTCGTCTTCGCCGCTCGCGCGATCGCGCGTTCCCCGGAAAGGTTCATGCGGGACTGCAGCGCCTCGAACGAGGGCCGGCCCCGCTCGTCGAGCGCGACGATCTCACCGTCGACCACCGCGTTGACCTGGTCGACGAGCTCGTGCACCATGTGCAGCTCCGGGTATTGGCTCGTCGCGTCACGGCCGGTGCGCGTGCGTACCACCGTCTCGCCGGTCGAGAGCTCCGCGAGGCAGCGGATGCCGTCGAGCTTGGGTTCGAACCACCACGCGGGGTCGTCGAAAGCCTCCCAGCCGCCCTCGGCGAGCATCGGCTCGAACCTCGGGGGTGCAGCGATCGGCGGCGCCGACTGCGCGCTCGCGAGGAACGCGAGCCAGTCGCGGTTCGTCTTCACCAGGTGGAACTCGAGTCCCGGATACCGCCTGCCATGCAGGACGAACGAGACCTTGGTGTCGGTCCACTCCACCGGCTCGTACCAGCCGTCGTCGAAGATGCGCACCTCGCCGGCGCCGTAGTGACCCTCGGGGATCGTGCCCTCGAAGGTGCCGTACTCGAGTGGATGCACCTCGGTCTGCACCGCGAGCCGTTTGTCGCCCTTGGTGGTCGGCAAACCTTTGGGCACCGCCCACGAGGGCAGTCCGCCGTCGCGCTCGAGCCGCACGTCGTAGTGCAGGCGGGAAGCGCGGTGCTTGTGGATCACGAAGGAGTTGCCACCGGGCGCGACCTCGCCAGGCGCCGGCTCGGTCGTGCCCTCCGGACCGAAGTCGCGACGGCGCACGTACTCGAACAGTGCCGGGTCCTTGGAGGCGGTCGCGATCTCCTCGGACGTCTTGGCAAGAACCTTCTTCGCGGCCGTCCGGGGAAGCGGTGCGTCCACGTCGGGCAGCGAGGAGTTCTCTGCGACGTCGGCGTCGATCCCGAGCGCCTCGAACGCGGCCGTGAGATCGGCGGCCTCGGTGCGCACGCCCTCGAACAGGTCGCCCATGCGCTCGAACCGCTCCCACACGTTGTCGATGCGGAAGTCGGCCGGCACGAACCCGCCCTCGAACACCTCGTCCCACGTGAGCGGGGTCGACACGGGCGCGCGGGATTCCGGTCGCACCGAGTAGGCGGCCGCGATGTTGGCGCCCGAGCGGTTCATGTTGTGGTCGATGAAGATCTTCCCGGTTCGGTCGGCGATCTTCCATGCCATCGTCACCCGGTCGGGATCGGCGCTCTTGATCAGCCGTCCTGCCGCGCCGACGAGGGCGCGAGCGGTGTCGTGGGTGTAGGTCCCACGCAGCACCGGCACGTAGATCTGCAGGCCGGTCGCCCCGCTGGTCTTCGGGAACGAGGGCAGGCCCAGCTGGTCGAGCAGCACCTTGATGTGGCGAGCCACGATGAGCACGTCTTCGTACGTGTAGGGCTCGAAGGGATCGAGGTCGAAGAACAGGTAATCGGGGTGGGTCACGTCCGGGCACCGCGCGTGCAGCGGGTGGAACTCGATGCACCCGAGGTTCGCCACGTACAGCAGCCCCGCCGCGTCATCGATCGTGAGGTAGTCGATCTCGCCGCCCTTTGCCTCGTCGCTCTGCACGACGCACCGCCCCAGCCAGCCGGGCGTGTGCGACGGGGCGGACTTCTCGTAGAAGAACTCGCCGTCGATGCCGTCGGGCATGCGTTTCATCGTGAGGGGCCGGGTGGCGAGATGGGGCACGATGAGGTGTCCGGCGTTCCAGTAGTAGTTGACGAGATCGCCCTTGGTGTACCCCTCGTCCGGCCAGAACACCTTGGTGAGGTTCGACAGGCGCAACTCGCGGCCGTCGACCTCCGCCCACCAGGCATCGCCGTCGCGGCTCGCCGGCAACGTGTGTGGCATCTCGACCGTGAAGGCTTCCTTCGAGACGCGTGCCCGTTTCCGCTTCGCAGCCATGGCGGCGATGGTAGCCCGGGCCGCGAAGGGCGGCCTCGCGTACCGTGTGCGGACCAGTAGGAAGGAGCCCCGATGGAGGATTGGCTGCAGCTGGCGTCGACGGCGCTGAGCGTCGATCAGATCGACGAAGCGTCGCAGGAGCGCCTGCTGGGGGTCGCGCGGGATGTCGCGCACGGCGTCGAGCGGAAGCTCACCCCTGTCGCGACGTACCTTCTCGGCGTCGCCGTCGAACGACGGGTCGCCGCCGGCGAGGAACGTTCTGCCGCCTTCGCGAGCGCGATCGCCGATCTCGAGCGCGCGATCGACGCGGGACACGACATCTGACCCACCACGAGTTGTGCTGGCGGGCTCAATCTCGCCCCCCTGCGATGCCGGCACCTCTGCTGGGACGGGTTCTCCCCCGAACGACCCTTCCCCCGGGGTACGCATGACTGCACGCGACACTGAATCGCACTCGAACCGTTGGCGATCTCGTCCGCTGTTGAGCCTGAGCCTGCGCTTGCTTTCGATCATGGTGCCGGCGGTCGCGGGCGCGATGGCGGCGATCGTCGTCGGCCGCCTGCTTCCTCGTCCCGATGGAGCCGCGCGCTGGGTCTGGTTGCTCGGACTCGTCGTGGTGGCGTGGATCGCTGCCGCCGTCGTGGAGCGCCTCGCCCGCCACGTGCTGCCGCTCGCGGTGCTGCTGCGGCTCTCGCTCGTGTTCCCCGACGCAGCCCCTTCCCGGTTCAAGCTCGCACGCGGCAACGGCAACATCCGGGTCCTCGAGGCTCGCATCCGCGAGGCGAAGGAGCGTGGCCTCGACGACGACCCAGCTCGCGCGGCCGCGCAGATCCTTTCGCTGGTCGCTGCTCTCAGTCAGCACGATCGGAAGACCCGGGGACATTCGGAGCGAGTTCGTGCGTTCACCGATCTGATCGCAGACGAGCTCAAGATCCCGCAGGAGACCCGGGACCGGATCCGCTGGGCCTCGCTGCTCCATGACATCGGCAAGCTCGAGGTGCCGGCTCGCGTCTTGAACAAGCCGGGCACGCCGACAGAGACGGAATGGGAAGTGCTGAAGCAGCACCCTGAGATGGGTGCTCGGATCGCCGCCCCGCTGTTGCCTTGGCTCGGAGAGTCGGCGGACGCGATCGCCCAGCACCACGAACGTCACGACGGTGCGGGCTATCCGAATGGACTCCACGGCGACGAGATCTCGCTCGTCGCGAAGATCGTGTCGGTCGCGGACTCGTTCGAGGTCATGACCTCCGCTCGCACCTACAAGAAGCCCATGAGCGTCGCAGCCGCCCGCGAGGAACTCGCCCTGTGCGCCGGAGCACAGTTCGCACCCGA
>JAOUEA010000108.1 GCA_029858935.1 Actinomycetota bacterium | reverse complement strand
ACGGGCGAGAGGATCCGGGTCCAGTAGCCAGTCACGAGCAGCAGGCCGATGGAGACGAGGATCGCCCCCGAAACCAGGTTGATCGCATCGTGATGCCGCCGGATCGCTTCGAACGCGCCCATCGCCCGACCGACGCCCATGCCGGCGAGCACGAACGGCACGCCGAGCCCCAGGGAGAACGCGAACAACAGGAGGGCTCCCCTCGCGGATCCACCCTGCGCGGTTGCCAGCGCGAGGATGCCTGCCAGCACCGGCCCGATGCAGGGCGTCCATCCGGCGGCGAATGCCATCCCCAACGGCATCGCCGTCGCCCGGCCGGGTCGCACTCGCTCCAGGAACGGGCGACGGTCCGCGTACAACGAGGCGTTCCCTCTGCGCAGCCCGGTCGCGATCATCAGCGAACCGGCGGCGATCACCACGACCCCCGCGATGCGCAGACCAAGCGACGACCGCACGATCGGGACCAGGAACCCCGCGAAGGCCCCGAGGGCGGTGAACACGAGCGAGAACCCTGCGATGAACAGCAGCATCGGGGCGACCGGGGCCCGCGTCCGTTCGACGGTCGCGACCCCGCCCGGAACGCCTGCCGGCGGCGCATCGACCGCCGTCGCCGACACGAACGACAGGTAGCCGGGCACGAGCGGCAAGACGCACGGGCTCGCGAAGGCCACGATCCCGGCTCCGAACGCCAGCATCGGGGCCCACCACGCCGTGAGGTCGAACGTCTCCATGGCGTCGTCCCTCAGCCCGTGACCCCGAGGTGTTCGCCGATCAACTGCTCCAGCGTGGTTGCGTCGAGCCCGCCCTGCCACACCTCGGCGATCTCACCGCCCGGCCGGACGAACACCGTCGTCGGCATACCGACGACCCCGAGCCCGGTGAAGAACGCTCCGTCCCGGTCGATGCCTGCGTCGTAGGTGATACCGGTCTCATGGACGAGGTCGATGCTGGCCTGCTCCGCGTCGCTCTGCGAGATGCCGAGGAACTCCACTCGATCGCCGAGCGACACGTGCACGCGCTCGAAGTCGGGCATCTCGGCGATGCAGTTCGGACACCACGACGCGAAGAAGTTGATCACCAGCGGACGATCGTCGAGCCCCGCGTAATCGATCGAGCCTTCACCCGCGAGACGGGGCAGAGACAGCGACTCGAGTTCGCCGCCGGCGCGAAGATCACCTGAGAACTCGACACCGCCCGAGGTGGACCTCGTGAGCGAGACCAGCACGACGACGCCGACCACCGCGGCGCCGACTGCGACGGCGATCGTGCGCACCCGCATCACCCGCGCAGCTCGTCGCTTCGCGCGAGATCGCTCTGCCTTCGCCTGCACCCGCCGTTCACGACGCGCTTCGTCGCGAGACGAGCTGTTCACTGCCGCCGTCCACGACGCAGGCCGCGACGCCGCGGTCGCTCGACGGCATCACGGGACTCCACCGCGATGACAGCCCGCACGCGATCACGCAGCGACGAGGGCGCCACCTCGCGGATATCGGTGGCGAGTCTGCGCCCGAGACGCCCGAGCAGCACCTCGCGCCAGCAGTCCTCGCACTCGAGCAGATGCGCATTGAACCAGCGCCGCACGCGGCGACCGCCCATCTCACCGGAGACGTACTCGGCTGCGTTCCGCTCGGGATCGTGCGTTCGCATCCTGCGTGGGGTCATCATCGATCGTTCACCTCCCGCGCGCGCTCCGGCATCAGGAGTGCGAGAGCCCTCCGCCCGCGGTGCAGGCGCGACAGGACCGTGCCTCGCGGGGTTCCCATCTCGGCGGCCGCGTCGGCGGTGCTGAAGCCTGAGAGGTCGACCAGCGTGATCGCGACCCGTTGTTCCTCCGGAAGCGCCCACATCGCACGGTAGAGCTCGGACCGTTCGACGGCGGCCAATGCATCCCGCTCGGTGTCCTGGTCGCCGGCGCGGGTGTCCTGCACCACGTCGCTCAGCTCGACCTCTCGGGGTCGCGCCGACAACCGCCGATAGCGCGACCTGCCGAGATTCAGGCAGATCGTGACGAGCCACGGTTCCACTCGGTCGGGCCGCCGATGATCCTTCCACGCTCGGAAGGCCGCAAGGTATGTCTCCTGGACCAGGTCCTCGACGTCCTCGGGGGCACGAACCATGCGACGAGCGACGTTGTAGACGAGATCCATCGACCCCATCGTGGCTCTCAGGAATGCGTCACGGTCGGTCATATCGCCTCTGGCACTAGGGACGCCCCGGGACGCGCGGAGATTCCCCGTCACAGGGAATGCTCCGCGTCCGCGATGCGTCCGTGCTGCCAGGAGGTGACCGCTCGAAAGCCATGCACGCTCGCCGGATCGCGCCGATGCTGCTCGCGCTCGCCGTGGTCGCCGCCGCCTGCACGTCGGAAGGTGACGAGCCGGCGGCCGGGTCCGGCGAGAGCGCGGCGTCATCGGAGTCGGCTCCGACCGCGGGCGCCACCGGGCTCGAAGTGCCGGTCGACCCGTCCGAGATCGTCAGCGGCGGACCGCCACCCGACGGCATACCGCCGATCGATCGCCCGACGTTCGAGGCACCCGCCGATGTCACGTGGCTCGAGGACAACGAGCCCGTACTCGCGGTCCAGGTCGACGACGTCGCGAAGGCGTACCCGATCCGCATCATGACCTGGCACGAGATCGTGAACGACGAATTCGGGAACACGCCGGTCGTCGTGACGTACTGCCCGCTGTGCAACACGGGCATCGCATTCGAGCGCCCTGTGATCGACGGAGAACTGCTCGACTTCGGCACGTCGGGGAAGCTCTTCAACTCCAACCTCGTGATGTACGACCGGCAGACCGAGAGCTACTGGGCCCAGGCGACCGGGCAGGCGATCCAGGGGAAGTTGGTGCCGGAGGAACTCGACTTCGTACCGGCAAGGTTGCTGTCGTGGAAGGACTGGCGCGAGGCCCACCCCGAGGGGGAGGTGCTCTCCATCGACACAGGATTCGACCGTGACTACGGGGCCAATCCATACGCAGGATACGACAGCGGCTTCCCGTTCTTGTTCACAGGCGACGTCGACCCGAGGCTGCCCGGGACGACCCACGTGCTCGGGATCACGAATGCCGACGAGGCGCTGGCCCTGCCGCTCGAGGAGCTCGAGACCGTCGCTGAAGCCGGCTGGGCGGTCACCGAGGTCGACGTCGGCGGTGACCGGTTCGTCGTGTTCTGGAAGGCCGGCACCAGCTCCGCGCTCGACGCCGGTTCGATCCCCGACGGCCGAGACGTGGGTGCGAGCGTCGCCTACGTGCCACGCGCCGACGGGAAGCGACTCACGTTCAGCCTCGACGGCGCGGGGATCGTCGACGAGCAGACCGGCAGCCGTTGGTCGATCAGCGGGGAGGCGGTCGATGGTCCGCTCGAGGGAACCCAGCTCGAGGTCGCGCTGGCGATCGACAGTTTCTGGTTCGACTGGGCTGCCTTCCATCCGCAGACCGCGGTCTGGTCCGCCCCATGAAGGAGTCCGGCCCCGCCGTATCGTGTCGGCGATGAACGCGGGCCACGCTCCGAGGCCAACCGATCGGCAATGACGGCCTTCGTGGCTCCTGGTCGGGTCAACCTGATCGGAGAGCAGACCGATCATGCCGGCGGTCTCTGTCTGCCGGCAGCGATCGACCGAGCGATCGAGATCGAGGTCCGGCGATCGTCGGACCGCATCGTGCTCCGATCCGAGGACCGAGTGCCGATCTCCGTGGCGGCCGACGGGGGCGAGCCCACCGAGGGATGGGCCCGGTTCCCGGCGGCCGTGGCTGCCGAGCTCGGACGCCTCGGGCGGGCCCCCGTCGGCATCGAGGCCACGATCACCTCGGATCTGCCCGAGGGAGCCGGCTTGTCCTCTTCAGCCGCGCTCGCGATCGTGATCGCGAAGGCGCTGTGTGATGCCGCCGACCTCGACCTGGACCCGCGCGAGATGGCTCTGGCGTGCAGCCGCGCCGAGGGTCGGGCGGTCGGGGTCCACTGTGGGGTGATGGACCACATCGCATCGTTGCGCGGGCTCAAGGGCCATGCCGTGTTGCTGAACGCGGCATCGCTCGAGATCGAGTACGTGTCGCTCCCGACGCACCTCCGA
The DNA here is from genome assembly GCA_029858935.1 of Actinomycetota bacterium. Classification (GTDB taxonomy): domain Bacteria; phylum Actinomycetota; class UBA4738; order UBA4738; family HRBIN12; genus JAOUEA01. Next base: position 3,599 of record JAOUEA010000108.1, on the reverse strand, counting down.
CTGGTGGTGTTGCACTCGGGTGTGCGGCGACGACTCGAGGACTCGAGCTACGACCGACGGGTGACCGAACTGCGCCGGGCGCTGGCGGGGTCCGATGATCCGGTCGACCTGCGCCGACTGCGTCATCTTCAAAGCGAGAATCGGCGTGTGGCCGACGTGGTCGAAGCCTTGTGTGCCGATCCGGAGGCACTGGACCGGATCGGAGCCGCGCTCGTCGCGGGGCACGAGAGCCTGCGCGACGACTTCGAGGTTTCCACCACGGAGCTCGATGCCCTCGTCGATCTCGCGATGGCTCACGGGGCCATCGGAGCTCGCCTGACCGGCGCAGGATTCGGAGGCGCGGTCGTCGCGCTCGCTGAGGCGGCCGACGCCGAGGCGATGGGCTCGGCCACGATCGGCGCGTACCGATCAGCGTTTCCCCCACCTCAACGGTTTCTCGCTGGTCTGTGAGGCGGCCGACGGAGCCCGGCGCCTGTCTTGAGGTCCGGCGCTCCTCACGCTCCCGCTCGATCAGCCGACCTCGTGAACGGCGACGTCGCCGAGTCGCTCCAGGTACTGGCGGATATGGATGAGGGCGGCGATGCCCTCGCCGGTCGCCGCTCCGAGCTGCTTCGTGCTCGTGGAACGCACGTCGCCGGCTGCGAACACTCCCGGCAGCGACGTCTCGAAGTTGTCGGCGGTGGTGATGAACCCGCCGGCGTCGGTATCCACCGCTCCCTGAAGGAACTTCGTATTCGGATCGAGGCCGACGAAGACGAATGCGGCTGCGGGCTCGAACACATGCTCCTCGCCGCTCTCGCGATCGACGGCACGTACCCGCGCGAGCGTCCTCGCATCCGAGGCTTCGAACGCCGTGATCCGCGTGTTCGTATGCACCGTGAACTTCGGTTCGGACCGAACCTTCTCCTGCAGAACGGCCGAGGCCTTCAATTCGGGCAAGAACTCGACCACGCGGATCCGTTCGGCGAACTGGGACAGGAACAACCCCTCTTCGAGGCCCGAATTGCCCCCGCCGATCATGAGCAGCTCGTCCGCCCCTCGATAGAACGGCCCGTCACAGGTCGCGCAGAAGTGAATACCGGCGCCGATCAGGTCCTCCTCGCCAGGCACGCCGAGCCTCCGGTACGACGAACCGGTGGCGATCAACGCTGCATGGCCGCAATAGGGATCGCCCTGATCGGTCTCAACGACGACGTACGGACCCTCTCGACGGAGCGCCGTGACCCCGACCGCCGCGAGCAAGGTCACCTCGTACTGGCGCGCCTGCTCGACAATGCGATCGGCGAGCTCAGCACCCTTGATGCCCTCCGGGAACCCCGGGTAGTTGTCGATGCGCTCGGTGACTCCCGCCTGGCCCCCGAGGGCGCTGGCGTCCAGCACGAGCGCATCGATGCCTTCGCGAGCCGCATACATCGAGGCCGTGAGTCCGGCCGGCCCGCCGCCGATCACGAGCAGGTCGAAGAACGTGCGATCGGCCTTGAGCTGGAGTCCGAGCTTCCCGGCGAGTTCGGCGTCGGAAGGCTCCACCAGGAGGGATCCGTCGGGGAACACGATCGTCGGGATGATGCGCTTGCCTTCGTTCAGCTGCATGACGCGCTGTTCTGCGTCTGCGTCATGGTCGATGTCCACCCAGTCGTAGACAACGCGGTGTTCGCCCAGGAACTTCTTGGCTCGCTTGCAGTCAGGACACCACGGCGCCCCATAGACGGTGATCGTGCTCATCGATCGCTCAGCTCCCTTCTCGCCGTGGCAGGCTTCTCAGCCGTCGGGTGCGTCGTGCCGGAGGCGCCGGAACAATCCACGGGAACCTTGGCCCTCGGACCTCGACCTCGATCGTGGGCGCGGGCGAAGTCTCAGCTCGCGGCTGAGGGCGTGGGCTGACCGCACGCCGACCGACCAGCGTGTCGGTCGGCCACCGTCGAACCTGATGATGGTAGGGATCGACGAGACACGATACGCCGACGCCACATCGGGCGACCCATCGACGTCGAGCTTCACGAACTCGACCTCGTCGCCGAGCTCTTCGGCGAGCCCCTCGAGCACCGGACTCATCTGATGGCACGGTCCGCACCAATCCGCGTGGAAGTCCACGACGACCGGTCGCTCGGCTTCGAGTACGCGCTCACGGAACGAGCGGCTGTCCACATCGGTGATGCGTCCCATCGTCACCTCCTTCGGACCTCGTCATGAGGCCGTGTTGCCGAGCCAGGTCGTGAGCCAGTACAGGCCGGAATACGTCGCCACGCCGATCGCCGCGACCACCGCGAGTCTGCGCCAGAGGTTCGGTCTCGCGTCGATCGCACACGCCTTGGCTCGACGACGGTGCATCACGATCGCTGTGGCCGCGAACGCGACGCCGGCGGACTTGAATGCCCACCCCCACTCGTTGAAGAGCCGGTTGCCGAGGTCGACGGCGGCGACGGCAGTCGACAATCCGAGCAGCACGAGCACGATCGGATAGACGCAGCATGAGATGCCGACCAAGCCCGCGAGGGCCCCGATCGAGACCGAGCGCTGGCGGGGCGGGCGTTCGTCACGCAGGCGCTCGCGGTGGGAACGTTCAGGCGCCGAAACAAAGCTCACATGATCACCGCCGCAGCGAGGCTGCTCCCTCGAGCTCGGCTGTCACCAACACGTACCCGATCACTCCATCTCGGACGGCCGCGACCGCCATCGCAGCGAGCTCCCGGGCGCGAGCCAGGTCGAGTCCCGCCAGCGCCCGCCCGCCCGCGGCGGCAACGAACGCCAGGCGTGCATCGATGCGTTCGACCATGTCGACGACGGCGTCATCGTGGTGTTCGAGGCCGCACACGCGCAGGCCTGACCCCTCGAGCAGCCTGAGGTAGCCATCGGCCGGAAGAGCCTCGGCCACGCACGCGATGCGTCCGACCATGCCCAGCAGTTCGTCGGGCAGACCCGCACGATCGATCACGACGTCGCTGAGACAGAGCCGGCCTCCTGGCGCCAACGCGGCTGCGAACCCTTCCACGGCCCGCCTCTTGTCGGGGAACGTGCACAGCGCGCACTCGCAGAACACGAGGTCGTGCTCCTGGCCAGCCCGCAGGCGCTCAGCGTCCGCCACCTCGAAGCTGACGCGTTCGGCGAGCTTGCGCTCGCTCGCGGCCGAGGACGCTCTCTCGACGAGCGTCGGGGACAGATCGATGCCGCGCACGACGGCGTCGAACTCCTCGGCGAGCAGGAGCGCAGTATGACCGGGGCCACTGGCGACATCGAGGACCCGCTCGCCGGGCCGGATGCACCCCATGCGCGCGAGCCTGCGGGTCAGCTCGCGGCCACCGGGATGGTAGGTCGGCCCGAGCACGGCGGAGGCGAGATCCGAACCGTACGTCGCCGCGCAGCACGCCTTGAACGTCGCATCGTCCATGCCGGTGCTCTTCATCGCCGCCGTCCGACGTTGCGCTGATCGCGCGAGCGCTCAGCTCCCGGTGCCACTGCAACGCGCGAGCCATGGTCGCCCGTGGCGAGGATCGGCTGCAGCGGGATCGCGTTCGGCACGATCGGCGGCACCGGGACCCCGGTCAGCTGCTCGCGCACCTCTCCGCGGTACCCGACGGAGTTATAGGCGCAGAACGGGATGA
>JAOUEA010000107.1 GCA_029858935.1 Actinomycetota bacterium | reverse complement strand
CAGGTTGCGAGCCCCGCAGACGAACGGCACCGTGAACGCCCACTTGTCGATGTGGAACTCCTCGTCGGCCGGCGTGAGCACCTCTGACTCGTCGATGTAGTCGACGCCGAGCGATTGCAGGATCTGAGCCTCGACGAAGTGGCCGATCCGCGCCTTGGCCATGACAGGGATCGTGACGGTTCGCTGGATCTCCTCGACTTTCGTGGCGTCGGCCATGCGCGCGACCCCGCCGTCGCGGCGGATGTCGGCAGGGACGCGCTCGAGGGCCATCACGGCGCACGCACCGGCATCCTCGGCGATCTTCGCCTGCTCGGCGGTCGTGACGTCCATGATCACGCCGCCCTTGAGCATCTCGGCCAGGCCGGACTTCACGGTGAAGGTACCGGTCTCGCGCTGCACGGTATCGCCTCCTGATCAGGGCCCCTCGACACCGGGACCGACGCTCCGAGTGTACCCGAGGCCCTCGCGCAGAATCGCGGAAGAACGCGTCCTTGCCGGGGCTCGAGGGGCGAGTTGCTAGGGTCGGCGGATGTTCCACCACCTCGTCGCCGGCGTCCTCTACGACGCGAAGACGTCGCTCGCCCGGTTCCCGATGGTCGCGATGCCGATGCAGCGCGCCCGTGGGCGTGGCGAGCTACTCGACGGCGACACCGATGTCGTGATCGAGGCCTTCCCGCGATGTGCCTCGTCGTTCGCGGTGGCCGCGTTCCGGCTTGCCCAGGAACCGACGCCAACGCGTATCGCACACCACACCCATATGCCTGCCCAGGTGATGCGGTCGGTTAGGGCCGGAGTGCCGACGTTGGTGCTGACGCGCCAACCTGTCGACGCCGTGGTGTCGCACCTGATCCGCAGTCCCGATCTCGGTGCCAACGCTGCCGTCAGAGGTTTCCTGCGGTTCTACGAGCCGCTCGTGCCGTTGAGGCACGGGTTCGTGACGGCCACGTTCGAAGAGGTGGTCGGCTCGTTCGGCGCAGCGATCGCGCGCCTCAACGACCGCTTCGGCACCTCGTTCGGTCTGTTCGAGCACACCCGAGAACACGTCGAACGCATCGAGGGCGAGATCGAGCGCGACTATCGCACGCGGGAAGGCTCAGCTGAACGGCTCGAGGCCGTGATTCCTCGACCGTCGGCCGCACGTGAGGCGATCAAGCTCGAGGTGACGGAACGTGTCCGGCGCGAGGTGGCCCCCCGCACCCTCGCGCGGGCGCACGCCGCATACCGAGCGCTCCTTCCGAGCACGTGAGGTGGAACCGCTCGATCAGCCGAACGAGATGTCGGCGTCGAACATGCCCGTCGGCGCGAGCTCGACGAAGGTCGTCCCCGGCGTCAAGGTGATCTCTTCGCCGGTCTTCGTGCGGAAGACCGTGAACTCCGAGCGGTCGGCTCGCTCCCACTTCCCAACGATGAGCTTGCCGTCTCGCAACACCCATGCCTTGCCCTTGCCGATGAGGTTCACCTCGGGCGAGGGGTACCCCGCAACGTCCTGGAAGTCGCTCTCGGTCGTCTTCACGACCTGGATCACCACGTTGTCGGCAGTGATCGAACCTCCGCTCTCCAGGGTCATCGGGGAACCGTCGAGATACCGAACGTAGTGCCCCTTCTGCCATCGCCACTCAGCGGTCGCAAGGCCGGAGAACACGACCGTGGCGCTGCGACCCTTCTTGTTGGGGGTCGGGACATCGTCGCTGTACTCGAACGGCGAGTTGGGCGAAGACTCGTCCTTCGCCAGCTTCTTGCCACCGGCCCACAGTGGCTTGGTCGACGTGAACAGGTTGTGCGGAGCGACGCGCCCCTCGTCGCGAGCGAACGCGTTGGCGGCACTGGACTCGTCCATCGTCGTGAGGCCAGCCTCCTCCACGACGTTGCGAACCCCCTTGGACCCACCTGAGAAGGCGAGCAGCGGGTGGTCGCTGAACGGCGCAAGGATCTCGGGGTCGGTCGTGCGGATGCTCCGAACCGGCCCGATGCGGTTGGCCTCGTCGCAGTGGAACAGCAGCACGAAGCGCGTGATGCCGCCCTCGACGACCTCCTCGTACACGATGTCGGCGCCCTGCAGCCCCGCGAGCGGCTGGGCATCGGGTGTGTTCTCGACCTTCACCGCCAGCAGGGGTCGATCCGGCGGCTGTTTCTCGCCGGGGCGCTTCTCACCTGTCAACGGGCAAGGCTCGATGGGCGCGGGGGCGACGCCGATACCACTGAGCGCCTGTTGGATCGGGTCGGGTGCGTTACCCGACAGGGCGAGCGCCGCCATGCCGCCGCCGAGCACGGCGACCACGGCACCACCGGCGACGAGCGCCTTGCCGCGAGGGGTGAGAGCCACGTTGAGGGGACCTCCTGAAGCGTCGGGTGAGATGTCCGGATGGTCGATGGATGAGCTCGATCCACCATCGGGATCGGCGCAGCGATGCTAGCCCCGGGACGGAGCTCTTCCAAATACCCGGGCCGAGTTCGACATGAACGTCACATCTCCTCGAGCCGGCGGATGCGCTCGGCGATCGGCGGGTGCGTGGCGAAGATCTTCTCGAGCGGCCCTATGCGGGTGCCCTCGATCCGTGAGGGCTGCGACAGCCACAGATGGGCGGTCGCGTTGTTGGCCGAATGCATCGCCGTCGGCGAGGCGTCGATCTTGCGCAAGGCGGACGCGAGCCCGGGGGGGTACCTCGTCAGCATCGCGCCCTGGGCATCGGCGAGGAACTCGCGGTTCCTGGACACCGATCGCTTGATCACCTCGCCCGCGAGCGGGGCGAGCACCATCAGCGCGAACCCGATCCCGAACACGATGAGCGTGGCGGGACCGCCATTGCTGTCGTTGCCCCGGCGGCCACCGATGCCGCCCCAGAGCCACGATCGCATCAGGAACTCCGACATCAGCACGACGGCGCCCACGAGCGTTGCGACGATCGTGCCGACCAGCATGTCGCGGTCGAGCACGTGCGCGAGCTCGTGCCCGATCACCCCTTCGAGCTCCACGCGGTTCATCGAGGCGAGCAACCCTTGGGTGACGGCGATCGAGGCGTGCTCGGGATCGCGGCCGGTCGCGAATGCGTTCGGAGCCTGCTCCGGCACGACGTAGATGCGGGGCTTCGGCATGCCCGCGGCGATCGCGAGCCCTTCGACCAGGTTGTGCAGACGAGGCTCGTCGGCGGCGCTCACCTCGCGAGCTCGCGACGAGGCCAGGACGAGTCGATCCCCGTAGAGGAACGAGCTGACCGAGAGCACGGCCGCGATCACGAGCGCCACCACCAGACCGATGGGACCGGTGCCGAACACGTAGCCGATCAGCATGCCGACGACGCCGAAGAACAGGAACGCGCCGGCGACGAGCAGCACCGTTCGGCGCTTGTTCGAGGCGATCTCTTCGTGCATCTAGTCGCCCTTCCCGAGGTCGACCTGCACGGGTTCGCTCACCGGGTCGTCGATGTCGAAGAACGCCCGCTCATCGAAGCCGAACGCGTTCGCGACCAGGTTCGAGGGGAACGTGTCGACCGCGGTGTTCATGCGCCGGACCTGGTCGTTGTAGAACTGGCGCGCGTACGCGATCTTCGATTCGGTGCCTACTAGTTCCTCCTGCAGGGCAAGGAAATGCTGATCGGCCTTCAGAGCGGGGTACGCCTCGACGACCGCCATCAGCTTGCCCAGGCCGGCGGTCACTGCGTTTTCCGCGCTCGCCTGGTCGGTGATGTCCCCGGCTCCGATCGCCCGCGTGCGGGCCTCGGTGACCCGCTCGAACAGCTCCCGTTCGTGGGTGGCATAGCCCTGTACGGTCTCGACGAGGTTGGGGATCAGGTCGTACCTGCGGCGGAGCTGCACGTCGATCGTCGCCCAGCCGTCGTCACACCGCGTCCGCAGGCGCACCAGCCGGTTGTAGAGCCAGATGACCCCGACCAGCGCGAGCGCCGCGAGCCCCACCACGATCCAGATGACGGGCGACATGGCCTCTATCGTAGCGATGGCCGCGACAGCACCGACCGGTAGAGCCCCTCGAGCCGGTCGGCGACCACGGCCCAGTCGAAGGAGGCCGCCGTCCGGCGGCCCGCCTGGGCGAGCCTCCTTGCGAGGTCGTGGTCGTCCAGCACGCGGCCGAGCGCACGCGCGAGCGCGACGCCATCGCCGGGTGGCACCACGACAGCATCGATCTCCGCGGTCACGACCTGGCGGTATCCCTCGATGTCGGTCGCCACGACGGGAACACCGGCAGCCATGGCCTCCACGATCGAGTAACCGAAGCTCTCCTGGGCGGTCGCCGCCGCCACCGCGCCGTCGGCGCCTGCGAGCACCGATGGCACCAGGTCGTGGTCGAGTCGCCCGAGCATCAGCAGGCGCGATTGGGCGCGAGAGTCCAGCGCGTCGACCGCTCCGCGGTCGGCCCCGTCGCCGACGACGCTCAACCAGATGTCGTCACGCTCCTCGGTGAGCCGTGCGAAGGCCTCGATCATCACCGGGAAGCCTTTCTGCCGATCGAGGCGGTGGACCCAGACGATGCGGCGACCCGGCGGCCACTCACGCGATGCGGCCTCGGCGAACGTTCGGACCGAGAGGCCGTTGGGGATCACCACCGGCGTGAGCCCGGGGATCGCGCGACCCACGAACTCCGCGGCCGCCGCCGACACCGCGATCGTCGCGGCGAGGCGTCGGCGCACGGGGGCGAGCAGCGGCCCAGCCATCTCATACAGGTAGGAGCGATCGAGCCAAGCGTGGAAGGTCGCCACGACCGGCGCCGGCGAGGCCAAGGTGGCCCACATCGACGCACTCGGCGTGAACGGCTCGTGCACGTGCACGAGGTCCGGCGCGAAGCGCTCGAACGAACGACGAGCAAGTAGCACGCCGGTCGGCCACGGGGCGATCGGGGCCACCGTGCCGCGGTAGGGGATGCCGACCGAGGCGCCGAGCCCTCCCCTTCCGGGGCCGAAGACCTCCACGTCGTGGCCACGTCGGGACAGCTGTTCCGCAAGGTCGCCGACGTGCACCTGCACTCCGCCCGGTGCATCGAGGTCGTAGGGGCAGACGAGCGCGACGCGCACCGGCTCATCCCCCCCACGCGGGCTGGAACATGTGCCAGTCCGACGGCGCCGCGGAGATCGCCCGCTCGAACTCGTCGGCCATCCTCTGGGTCAACGCGCTCACGTCGGCGCGACGATCGCCCGTGCGCTCGATGATCAGCGGAGGGGTCATCACGACCCTCCATCCTCGTTCCGTCTGGAACACTGGTGTCACGAGCAAGGGCGCCCCCGTCGTGAGCGAGAGCAGCGCGGGGCCGGCCGGCACCCGGCGGGTGCGCCCGAACATCGTCACTTCCACTCCCCGTCCCGTCAGATCACGATCTGCCACGAGCGCGACGATGTAGCCCTTGGCGAGACGCGTGGCGAGGGCGCGACCGATGCCAGGGTCGCCGAGCCCGAGGACTTCCACGCCGCACGCAGCTCGATTCGCAACGAACATCTCGTAGAGGCGAGCGGGACGAAGCCGCTCCGCCACGGCGACGACCGGCCTGCCTTGTGAGTGGAGCCAGGGTCCCGCGGCGTCCCAGTTGCCGACGTGCGGCAGCGCGACGATCGCACCGGCCCCGGCATCGAGCGCATCCCAGAGGTGGTGGGCGCCGACCGAGTCGAACCGCTCCGCCACGACGTCGCCGGGCGTGATCGAGAACCTGAACGAGTCGAACCAGTATCGTCCGTAGGAGTCGAAGGCCTGCCGGGTCGTCACCCGAACGAGCGCGTCGTCGGGCGGGCGGCCCAACACCTGCGCCTGGTTGTGAGCGACCACAGATCGCGTACCGGGAGCGAGAGAGAAGGCGAGCCGCCCAGCGGCTCGGAACGCCCTCCGACCGAGGTGCTCGGGAAGGGCGCGCGCAAGCCAGGCGACCGAGCGATAGACGTGGTACGCGACGGCCTCGCGGCGCTCCTTCCTCGACATCACGCGCGTTCCTCGCGGGCCACCTGCGACGTGCGGACCACGACGGCGAGGGCCGACATCGCCACCGCGAGCCAGAGGATCCATGCCAGGCCGAAGCCGAGTCCGGCCACGACCAGCGCGTAGTGGAGTCCCCTGGTGAGGTGGCTCTCCTCCACGCTGTAACCGAGCGACGCGCCGCGCGCTCGCACGTACGCGGAGAGCGCGCTCAGGCAAAGGGCGACGAGCGCGGCGGCCGCGGTGGCGGGATCGTCGGCTCGAGCGACCCAGGCGATCGAACCGAGCACGGAGCCGTCCCATACCCGGTCCAGAAGTTCGTCGAGCATCCGGTCGGTGGGGCCGCCCGCACCGTGGTTGGCACGGTTGCCTCCGGCCAGCAGCAGCCCCCCCGACACCAACGCGGCCACGGCCGCCTGCTCGGGTTCGCGAGCCACGACCAACCAGCCCGCCAGGGCGGCGAGCAGCGCGCCCACCGACAAGGTAGAGCGGGTGAGGGCGGTGCCCGGCGGCTGTCGTTCGAATCGAACCATGGCTGGGAACCGGGCGAGCGTAGCAACTCCCTCCTTGGGTAGGATGCCCAGACCTCTCACGCCCGAGACCCACGGAAGCCGAAGGAGCGCGCGCGTTGAAGACCTACGACGCGAAGGACATCCGCAACGTCTTGCTGGTCGGTCACGGGGGGTCGGGCAAAACGACCCTGCTCGAGTCCATGTTGTTCACTGCCGGCGCGATCACGCGCATGGGCACCATCGAGGACGGCAATACGGTCGGAGACCACGACCCCGACGAGCAGCGCAAGGGCATATCCGTCTCGCTCGCGACGGCTCCGATCGAATGGAACGGCGTCAAGATCAACGTGCTCGACGCGCCTGGATACGCCGACTTCATCGGTGACGTGCGGTCGGCGATCCGGGCCGCCGACGCCGTGATCGTGGTCGTCTCGGCCGTCGACGGCGTCGAGGTGCAGACCGAGGTGGCATGGGAGCTGGCGGTCGAGGCAGGCCTTCCGCGGGCGATCTTCGTGAACAAGCTCGACCGTGAACGTTCCGACTTCCAGGCCACGCTCGACCAGTTGGTCGCGTCGTTCGGCAACCAGGTCGCGCCGTTCGAGTTGCCGATCGGAGCCGAGCACGAGTTCGAAGGCGTGGCCGACCTCCTGCACGAGAAGGCGGACCTGTACCCCTCCGGTCCCAAAGCCGAGGAATCGGAGTGGCCCGATGCGATCCACGCCATGGCCGACCCGGCCCGCGAGAAGCTGATCGAGGCGGTCGCCGAGTCAGACGACGCGTTGATCGAGGAGTACCTCGAGGAGGGCACACTCCCCGAGGAGCACATCGTCTCTGGCGCGAAGCTCGGCTTCGCGGCGGCCCGCCTGGCACCGGTGATCGTCGGATCTGCGGCCAAGGCGATCGGCATCGACCGACTGCTCGACTTCATCGTGGAGGAGTTCCCGTCGCCGCTGGACCGTGGTCCTGTGACGGTGGTCGGGCCCGATGACTCGGAGGAAGAACGCGATGCCGACCCCGCCGGGCCGCTGGCGGCGTTCGTGTTCAAGACCTTGTCGGACCCCTTCGTCGGCCACATCACGATGTTCCGCGTCTTCAGCGGGGCGGTCCGCCCCGATTCCACGGTCACGAACGCCACGCAGGGCATCGACGAGCGGGTCGGCCAGCTCTTCACGCTCGTCGGCAAGGAACACGAGTCGGTGGCCGAGGTCTCGGCGGGCGATATCGGCGCCGTGGCCAAGCTTCAGCAGGCAC
>JAOUEA010000106.1 GCA_029858935.1 Actinomycetota bacterium | reverse complement strand
GAACACGATCGGAGCGCCCCGCCTGCGCAGCATCGGCAGGGTCGGATCTCCGTCGGCGGGGTCGATCACGATCACACCGTCGAGCGGAAGCCTCCCCCATGTCTCGGGCCCGGCCGTCGAGGGAGCGACCACGAGCGCGTAGCCTCGCCCGACCGCCGTGCGAGTGGCAGCGTTGATCAGCGCCACGTAGTAGTCGATCTGGGTGAACGCGATCGGAGCGTTCCCGGGCAGCGAGACGACGGTCGCGATCATGCCGGTTCGCCCGCTCGCCAGGCTCTGCGCGGCGGGGTGCGGCGTGTACCCGAGGTCGGTCGCCACTCGACGCACGCGCTCCCTCGTCGCGTCGGTCAGCCTTCCCTTGCCGCTCAGAGCGTGCGACACCGTGGTGATCGACACGCCCGCAGCCTTGGCCACGTCCTTGATGCCGACCCGCCCCCGTCCGACATCGGCTGCGCCTCTCATGCGCCCACCCCCAGGTTCGCCGAGCGCTCGCCCTTGGGCCGGGTGAGCCTGAGCGCGATCAGCATCGTCAGCAGCGAGACGACCATCACGATGGCGGCCACCGCGTTGATCACCGGGGTCACCCCGAACCTGATCATCGAGTAGACCCTGATCGGGAAGGTGATCGAGCCGGGGCCGGAGTTGAAGAAGGCGATCACGAACTCATCGATCGACAACGTGAAGGCAACGAGGGCCCCGGCGACCACACCGGGCATGATGGCCGGCAAGGTGACCAAGAGGAAGGTCTTGACCGGGTTGGCTCCGAGGTCGGCCGCGGCTTCTTCGATGCGCCGGTCGAAGTAGCCGAGCCGTGTTCGGACGATCGCCGCCACGAAGATCATGTCGAACACGACGTGGGCGATCACGATCGTGTGGATCCCGAGCGTGAACCGCAGCAGGTTGAAGAACGACAACAGCCCGATCGCGAGCACGATGTCGGGGATCACCGCCGGCAAGAACAGCACGCTGTCGAGCACCCGGCTCCGCACGGTCCGCTGCAGGCCGATCGCGAGAAACGTGCCGAGCACCGTTGAGATGGCGGTCACATAGCCGGCCACGATCAGGGAGTTCTTGATCGACGCCAGAAGGTCCTCGTTGCTGAGGAGATCGCGGTACCACTCGAGGGAGAAGCCACCCCAGGAAGTCGGCAGCCCCGAAGCATTGAACGACAGCACCACGAGCACGACGATCGGCAGGTACAGGAACGTGAAGAGCAGCCACATGTGCAGGTGCAGGTATCGGCTACGCCGCGCGGCCATGTTCCACCTCCTGTGTGCGGCGATGCACTTGAGCCTGCACCGCCAAGACGACGACCATCAGGGCGATCACCGACATCGCCAAGACGGCACCGAAGGGCCAGTCCCTCGCCTGCAGGAATTGCTGTTGGATCACGTTGCCGATCATCACGGTCTGCCCGCCGCCGAGTAGGTCGGGCACGATGAAGTTCCCCAGGCTCGGCACGAACACGAAGATGCACCCCGCGACGATGCCCGGCAGCGTCAGCGGGATCGTGATCTTGCGCAGCACTTGGCTGGGCGTGGCGTACAGATCCGCGGCGGCTTCCGAAGGCTGCGGACCGAGCCGCTCCAGCGAGGCGTAGATCGGCAGCACCATCAGCGGCAGGTACGCGTACACGAGCCCGAGCGTCACCGCGAACTCGTTGTAGAGAAGCGGGAGCGGCTCGTCGATCACGCCGCCCCCGATCAGCATCTTGTTGATCAGTCCCGCCGGGTTCAGCAGCACGATCCACGCGTACGTGCGGATGAGGAAGCTGGTCCAGAACGGCAGGATCACGAGCACGAGCAGTGGCACTCTCCAGCGCGCAGGAGCCCTGGTGATGAACAACGCCGCCGGATAGGCGAGCAGGAGCGACACGGCCGTCGCGATCGATGCGATGCGGACCGACGTCCACAGTACGCCGATGTACAGGGAGTCGAACGCACGCGCGTAGTTCTTCAAGGTGGGCTCGTAGATCACGCCCCCGTACGGCCCACGTCGGAAGAACGAATACGCGATCAAGACGCCGACGGGGATCAGGAAGAACGCAACCCACCACGCGACCCCGGGCCCGAGCAGCACCGCGCGGGGGCCCCAGACCCGGCCGCGGGCACGCCGAGCCGGGGCCGCCACGCCGGTCATGCCACTCGCGCCGCCCCGCTCAGGCCTTGATCTCGGTTGCCGTCTCCGTCCACAGGATCGTGCCATCCTCGCCGAGGTCGGTCTGGGCCTCCTGCTCGAACAGCTCGGTGGGCGTGATCGCCAGCGTCGGGAAGTCCGCGATGATCGCCGGGTCGACGGCGGCCATCACCCCGGCGTTCGGCATCTTGTACAGGGTGAACTCCACGATCGACTTCCCGATCTCGGGACGCAGGATGTAGTCGATGAAGGCGTAGGCAGCGGCCTTGTTCTCCGACGCCTCCAGCACGACCATCGTGTCGGTCCACAGGTCGCTTCCTTCGTCGGGGATCACGAAGTCGATGTTCTTCGGATCCTCGGCGCGTCCGTACTCGCACCACCCGTCCCACGCCTGCACGAGGCTCGCCTCACCCGACACGAGCTTGGAATAGAAGGTCGTGTCGTCGAAGGCGAGTAGGTTCTCCTTGGCGCTCATCGTCCACGCCTTGGCTTCCTCGATCTGCGCCGGGTCGGTGGTGTTGATCGAATACCCGAGGCTCAGCAGTGCCGGCTGCAACAACCACCGGTCGGTGCCGAGCATCGTCATCTTCCCGTCGGTCTGAGGGGACGGGGTGCGGAAGGCCTCCCAGGACGTCGGCGCGTCACCGACGAGATCGTCGCGATAGCAGATGCCGGTCGTGCCCCAGGTGTAGGGCACCGAGTGCGTGTTCCCCGGGTCGAAGGCCAGCTCGGTCGCCTCAGGGTCGAGGTTCGAGAGGTTCGGGATCTGGGACTGGTCGATCTCTGCTGCCCAGCCGAGATTCGTGAGCGCCTGCACGAACGGACCGGAAACGAAGACGAGATCGAAGCCGGTGCCGTTGGCGGCCGTGATCTTGCCCATGATGTCCTCGTTCGTGGTGTGGATCGCGTACTCGACCTCGACGCCGGTTTCCTGCTCGAAGCCCTTGACCACGGACTTCGGCATGTACGCATCCCAGTTCGAGATGGTGAGCGTGGTCCCGCTGATATCGGCAGGCTCGGCCGCGCCGTCGGATGCGGCCGGCGGTGAACCACCTCCGTCGTCCGATCCGCATGCTGCGAGCACCAGCCCGGCGACCGACACGACCGCCACGAGACGAAGGAAACGATGACGCACCCTTGACGCACCCCCTCAACCGACCGATCCCAAATCGAGCTCTCGACCTTGACTACGAGGAAAGCCCGTACGAGGGGCATGATATAACGCACGTGAGGAGGATGCGCAAGCGCTTTCGCATCGTGGAGCACGCTGTCATCTCGCGAGACGCGAAGCGCCGGAACGAGAACGCCAAGGGAGGTCTTCGGAGATGGACGAGCGGCTCACGATCGTGTTCATGCCCGAGAGCGCGTACGGACCCACGAACAACTGCGTGGGCATCGGCAAGATCCTGGAGCGGCGGGGGCATCGAGTCGTGTTCGCGGCCGAGGCGTCGTGGAAGGGCAAGCTCGAGCCGCTCGGCTTCGTCGAGGATCTCGTCGACCTCGCGCCGCCACCCGAAGGCGACACGGAGCAGGACGCAGGTCAGTTCTGGACCGACTTCATCACCGAGACGGCACCGGAGTTCCGCAAGCCCACGATCGAGCAGCTTTCGACGTTCATCGAGCCGGTGTTCGCCTCACTGATCGATGGGGCGACCTACTGCGAGCCACAGCTGAAGGAGATCCTCGACCGTGCGCGGCCCGACGTGATCGTCGAGGACAACGTGAACGCGTTCCCGGCACTCATGACGCACGGGGCTCCTTGGGTGCGAATCATGAGCTGCAACCCGCTCGAGATGAAGGACCCTGCGCTGCCACCCACCTTCAGTGGATACCCGATCGACGACGACAGCGGCTGGGAACGGTTCCGAGCCGAGTTCGAGCGGTCGCATCGCGAGACATGGGAGCGCTACAACACGTTCGTCGTCGAATCGGGCGCGCCACCACTGCCCGAGCTGGAGTTCATCCACGAGTCCGACGTGCTGAACCTCTCGCTGTTCCCCGAGGTCGCCGACTACCCGCGATCCCGGCCGCTCGCGTCGACGTGGCACCGGCTGCAGTCGAGCGTTCGAGAGACCGAGGAGCCGTTCGAGGTGCCGGGGTCCTTGCGCGGCGGTGATGGCTCGCTCATCTACCTCTCGCTCGGGTCGCTCGGGTCCGCCGATGTCGAGCTGATGCGTCGGTTGGTCTCCGTGCTCGCGGAGACCCCGCATCGCTACATCGTGTCGAAGGGGCCGCGGGCCGACGAGTTGGAGCTGCCCGAAAACATGTGGGGCGAGGGTCGGCTGCCACAGACCTCGATCGTGCCGCTCTGCGACCTCGTGATCACCCACGGCGGCAACAACACGACCACCGAGGCCTACCACTTCGGCAAGCCGATGATCGTGCTGCCCCTCTTCTGGGACCAATACGACAACGCCCAGCGCGTTCACGAGCTCGGTCATGGACTGCGCCTGGACACCTACGCCTTCGAAGATCAGGAACTGCGCGACGCCGTCGACCGGTTGCTGACCGACGACGGGCTGCGGACGAGCATGAGCGCATCGGGCGAGGCGATCAGGGCTGCCGACGGGAAACGGGTCGCCGCCGACCTGATCGAGCGCGTCGGCCGAGAGCGCCGAGCCGCCTAAGCAACCGGGACCGCGAGGAGTGCGAGAGCCGGGTGGCACACCCCTAGGCCTGGGAACTGCCCTCGGGTACGATAGGCATCGTAGGGCGTTCAGCTGTGTCCGGACGCGGAGGGCATCGGGCGCTGGTCCGCAGGGATCTGCCGGCTCCCGCGACCGACATGGAGGCATCGGGACATGAAGCGGATCATCGGGCTGGCTCTCTCGCTCGTGCTCGTTGGCGGGGTGGCTTACGCCCTCACGTCGGACGACGTCTCAGAGTTGGAACGCATCCGTGTGCGGGCGCAGGTGATCCAGATGTTGAACGCCGGCCTCTCGGCGGACGTCGCGGCAGCGGACGCGGCGGCCATCGACGAGGCAGCGCGGCTCATCGAAAACATCACGGACCTCTACCTCTCCACGCCGAGTTCGCCGCCTCGTCGGACCGCGTTCCTGACACTCGACGACACCTCCGCACTTGAACGCATCCGTGTTCGGGCGCAAGTGATCCAGAACATGAGCGCTCGCCTCTCGGATGACGTCAGCGGAGAAGACGCGGTAGCCCTCACCGAGGCGGCCGCACGCATCGAAGGGATGGCCACCGGCTACCTCGCGCCGAGCCCATCACCCGAGCCAACCCCGACCCCGCCTCCCCCGGGCGACGTGGTGAGGATCGCGGCGGCCGGCGATATCGCGACGGGGGGCGATGGAGACACGAAGACGTCCGACCTCGTGCGAGCCCTGAGTCCCGATCAGGTGTATACGCTCGGCGACAACGTGTATCCGGAGGGGACGGGCACGGTGGCGCCCTTCGAAGCCCTCTACGCCCCCACGTGGGGTCGATTCGCGTCGCTGACGTTCCCGACGGTGGGGAACCACGACTACTACGGTGGAGGGCCGGGGGGCTACCTCGCCTACTTCGGTCGGCCGCTGCAATACAGCCACGTCGCGGGGAACTGGTTGATCGTTCATCTCGACTCTCAGGGACCGTCCGCCACCGCGCTCATATTCCTGCGCTCGACACTCGAGGCCGACGACCATCTGTGCGAGATGGTCCTCTGGCATCACCCCCGGTATTCGAGCGGCGATCACGGAAACGATGCGAAGCAGTCGGACATCTGGGATGAGTCGGTGGCCCAGGGCGTCGACGTGGTGTTGAACGGTCACGATCACAACTACGAGCGGTTCGCCCCCAAGGGCGGAACACGGGAGTTCGTGGTGGGGACGGGCGGCGTCGACACGCGCGGGTTCAGCAGCCCGGAACCCGGTTCCGAGATCCGGCTGACGGGCAACGACAACTGGGGCGTCATCGACATGGATCTCGCCGCTGTCGGCTACACGTGGGAGTTCCGGCGTGCCACCGGAGGAATCGGCACCGTGGCCGACTCCGGCGCCGAAGCCTGCCACGCCTGATCGTCCACTCCCCTTCCTTACGGGCGGACGTACGCCGTCTTCACCGTGGTGAAGAACTCGACCGCGTATCGTCCTTGCTCCCGCGAGCCGCTCGAGGACCCTTTCGTTCCCCCGAACGGCACGTGGAAGTCCACCCCGGCCGTCGGTAGGTTCACGGTGACGATGCCCGCCTGCAGCTGGTCGCGGAAGCGCGCAGCGTGAGCGAGGGACGTCGTGCATACCCCGGCGGAGAGTCCGAATTCCGTGTCATTGGCCAGGGCCAGGGCCTGGTCCGCGTCGGCCGCACGCACCACGGTCGCGATCGGCCCGAAGATCTCTTCGCGGTTCACGCGCATCTCGTTCGACGTCGAAACGAACAGGGCCGGCTCGAGGAAGTACCCGTCGGTCTCCCGCTCGAGACGGGCGCCGCCATGCACGAGGTCGGCGCCCTCGTCGCGCCCGACGCTGAGGTAGTCGAGATCCTGCTCGAGCTGATCGGCGCTCACGACAGGACCGATGTCGGTGTCGCCGGCCAGCGCGTGGCCGACGCGGAGCGTGCGCATGCGTTCGACCACGGCGTCGACGAAACGATCGTGGATCCCATCGGTAACGATCAGCCGCGAGGAAGCGGTGCATCGTTGCCCGGTCTGGAAGAACGCTCCCTGCACCGCGCAGTCCACCGCGATCTCGAGATCGGCGTCGTCGAGCACCACGAGCGGGTTCTTGCCGCCCATCTCGAGCTGATACTTGCCGAACCGAGCCGCGAGCGCCCCGGCAACGCGCGCCCCGACGACCTGTGACCCGGTGAAGGTCACACCACTCACCCTCGGGTCGTGTAGCAGTCGTTCACCGATCACCCGGCCCGGCCCGACGAGCAGGTTGAGCGCGCCGGCCGGCAGACCGGCCCTCACGCAGATGTCGACGAGCGACCAGGCCGAGGCCGGCACCAGCTCGGCGGGCTTGAAGACCACCGTGCACCCGTAGGCAAGCGCGGGGGCGATCTTCCACGCGGGGATCGCGATCGGGAAGTTCCACGGCGTGATCACGCCCACGACGCCCAGGGGCTCTCGGACGACGTCGACATCGACCCCGGGCCGAACGCTGCGCAGATGTTCCCCGGGGATGCGCAGAGCCTCGCCGGCGAAGAAGCGGAACAGATGCGACGCCCGCAGCACCTCACCCACGCCTTCGGCTCGTGGCTTACCTTCCTCGCGCGAGAGCTGCTTTCCGAGCTCGGGAGCGCGCGATTCGAGTTCGAGCCCCACGCGCTCGAGCACGGCGAACCGCTCCGCGGGCGTCGTCGCCGCCCATCCGGGGGCAGCGGCAGCAGCAGCAGCGATCGCGTCGTCGACCTGTGCCTCGTCGGCGACCGCGAACTCCCCTACCACGTCGGAAAGGTCGGAAGGGTTCACGTCGGCCACCGTCATCGACCCCTCGACCCATTCGTTGGCGATCAGGTTGCCGTTGACCATCGGACCCCCTCTGTCTCGCTCGACGGCGCCACTGATGATGACCGCTCCGGGGGTCGGCGTCGATGTGGTCCCGACGGACGGCGTCGACGGTCACACACAAGACATGTGCCCCGCGGGCGAGCCCGCGGGGCACATGGTCGAGCCAGTTCGAGGTTTCGCTTACGCGGAGGCTGCCTCGCCGTGCAGCTCCTTGTTGATCTCGGCGGTGGCCTCGCCCGCAAGCGAGGTCTGCAG